>CAMPJQ010000505.1 GCA_946886925.1 uncultured Terrimonas sp. | reverse complement strand
GTGCAGCATTTTAGGAATAAAATTGAGATAGATGCCCCTGTTGCCAAAGTTTCACCTTATGGTGCGTATTTGGATCTCTTTGGCGATAAGGTACAGGTTAAAATCCAGCTACCTGCAGAAGAGCTTTCGACCTTAAAAACGGGGGATATACTAAAAGTGATCATTACTAACCTAAGTAATTCCCGCATTGTAGTGGAGAAGGTGAAGTGATATATTTTTAACCACATAGGATCATAGACGCACACAGGTACACATAGTTTTGTTTTACCTCTGTTGTGTGCCTATGTGTTTGATGTTTTTACACTATGATCTTCGCCCCAAAATATTTATGCAATACTTCGGGTAGCGCAATATGATTTTCCTGTTGATTGTTTTCGAGCAGGCAGGCTACTATACGGGGCAGGGCCAGCGAGCTTCCATTTAAGGTATGGAGCAGCTGGTTCTTTCCGTTTTGATCTTTGAACCGGATCTTCGCCCTGTTGGCCTGGTAAGCTTCAAAATTACTTACAGAACTTACCTCCAGCCAGCGTTCCTGGGCGGCGCTGTATACTTCAAAATCGTAGGTAAGTGCTGAAGTAAAGCCCATATCGCCACCACACAATTTTAAAATGCGGTAAGGGAGATTTAAGGTGCCCAGTAATTTTTCGACATGCACCACCATTTCTTCTAATACATCATAACTTTTGTCGGGATGGGTGAGTTGTACGATCTCTACTTTTTCAAACTGGTGTAGCCGGTTTAATCCACGCACATCTTTGCCAAAACTACCCGCTTCTCTTCTGAAGCATGGAGAATAGGCCGTCATTTTCACAGGCAGATTTTCTTCCTTAATAATTTCATCGCGGTAAATATTGGTCACCGGAACTTCTGAAGTAGGGATCATATAAAAATTATCCGCAGGCATATAGTACATCTGCCCTTCTTTATCGGGTAATTGCCCAGTTCCGTAGGCCGAGGCTTCATTTACCATAAAGGGTGGAAGATATTCTGTATAACCTGCTGCCGTATTGTAATCCAAAAAATATTGGATCAGTGTTCTTTGCAGCTTTGCCCCCTGCCCTTTATACAGCGGGAAGCCGCTGCCGGTGATTTTTGCACCGGTTTCAAAGTCAATAATATTATACCGCTTTATTAAATCCCAGTGGGGAACTGCATTCTCGGATAATTGAGGTTTAATTCCGCCTTCGCGCACAATCACATTGTCTTCGGGAGTTTTTCCGGCAGGCACTTTATCGGATGGCAGGTTGGGCAATTTTACCAATTCATCCATCAATTGTTTTTCTGTGTCGGCCAACTTTTCGTTCAGGTCGCTTATTTGCAATTTATAACCTGCTACTGTTTTTTTTGCATTTTCAGCTTCATCGTTCTGTCCTTTTGCAATCAGTTGTCCAATGGTTTTGGAATTGCTATTCACTTTAGACTGAAGGTTTTCAAAATCTGATTGAAGCTTTTTTCTCTCGTCGTCCAATGCAATGATCTTATCCACCAACCCCGGGTCGGAAAATTGCTTAACTGCCAGCCTTTCTTTAACCCGGGCCACGTCCTGCCTGATGATATTTACCTGCAACATTTTCAGTAATTTCAGGCAAAGGTAATTGTTGGCTGAAAAGAACCAAATGACAAAAAATAAATCTAAGTCAAATCCGAAGCCGAAAATCCGAAATCCGGGGAATGCTGCCATCAACAATAAATCAAAAACGATAAATTAAGCGTTGAAACGGATGCCGCTTGTATCTCCAACCCTGTAACTTGTAGCCTGAACAATTCTAAATCCCCGTATTTTTGCTGCTATGAACAATATAGAAAGTGATTTACAAACGCGTTGGTGGAATCTTGAAGCTCAATTGGTGGAGCGCTTTGGAAAGAAACCCGATATGGAAGCCATTTTGTTTTTGATTGGAATACAGGAATTTGGAGAATTACGGAATAAATTTACCAAGGAACAGAAGCAGGATTTAATGCATGTAGCTGTTTGCAGTTTGTTTGCACAAAGCGGGTATTACGAGCTGGAAAAGGTAGATGATGACGGCTGGCCGCATTTCAGGCAATTAAAAGCCCTGCCGGTAATGGATTTACGGGAACAGGAAAATTTTATGAAAGATCACGTTTTGCTGTACTTTGAAAACAATCATTTGATGTAAAAGTGTTCAGGGCAAGATTAATAAAAGAAGGATCAGCAGTTTTTCAACCGGATCTTTTTTATGCAGGAAAGAGATTCTCATCAGTAACCGGGTTTAATCCAACTGTTTTTTGTAACCTTTGCAACACAAAAATACAAATCATGAATTTTCCTGAAAACTTGCGCTACACCAAAGACCACGAATGGGTTCGTTTGGAGGGTGATACAGCGGTAATAGGCATTACCGAATTTGCCCAGAATGAATTGGGAGATATAGTGTATGTTGAAATTGAAACGCTGGATCAGCACTTGGCCGCAGACTCAGTATTTGGTACAGTAGAGGCAGTAAAAACCGTAAGCGATCTTTTTTTACCCATAACAGGAACTATAATTGAGATCAATCCTGAGTTAAACAATCAGCCCGAACTGGTAAACAGCGATCCTTATGGAGAGGGCTGGATGGTTAAAGTTAAAGTAGATGATGCCGCAGATATGGAAACCTTACTGAAAGCGGATGCCTACGCCGCGCTTGTACAGGGCTGATGTTAATTGCATATGAGAAAATTGCTGAACTCCGTATGGCCCCCTGTTCTGTGGTCCATTATCATTTTTGTTTTATTGATTATGCCGGGAAAGGATTTTCCTGAAGGGCCCGAAATCCCTCTTTTTGACAAAATCATTCATGCTTTCTTGTTCGGGGTACAGGTATTTTTATGGTGCAGGTATACCGGTTATTCAAATGCTCAACCACCGTTGTGGATATTTTTGCTCATTTTTCTCATTTCGTGTATGTACGGTATCGGAATGGAGTATGTTCAGAAATACTGGGTGGCCAACAGGGGGTTTGAAACGGGTGATATGATAGCTGATATTATCGGATCGTTTTGCGGGTGGATGAGTTGCCGCTTTTTCTTTTTGAAGAAAGAGTAAGCCCTGTAAAAAAAATTGGCCTCTATAGAAATAGAGGCCGCAACCAAAACTAACTGCTTATGAGAAAATTGACTGTTTTTATAATCTCTTTATAAAGACGCAAAACAAAGAAGAAAGGTTTATTCCCGTTTTGTTAAATATTTCTAAAGAACTTTTTCTAACCCTAATATACAAAAACTAATTGCAATTACAATGCCATTGTTTGTGAATACAAAGATCAGCAAAAAGTAGC
>CAMPJQ010000504.1 GCA_946886925.1 uncultured Terrimonas sp. | reverse complement strand
TTATTTATGTACGCTATTATTTTGTTTTGGGTGAAGGGGTAAAATCGGGGGAATTAAATTATTGTGTAAAAAAAGGATATGTGTTTAAAACGTACGAAGGAAAGCTCATCCAGTCTGGTATCCGTTCCCTTTCACCAAATACCATACAATCGTACGACTTTGAATTTTCGGTGACAAATGAAAAGGTAGCAAAAACATTAATGGCCAACTCTGGTATGGTATTCGACCTGTATTACAAAGAATATAAAGGAGCTATTCCATGGCGGGGATTTAGCCGGTATGTTGTAGACAGCATTGTAGCGATGAAAGACCCAAGGAATGGTAATATTGTACGTTAACCTTTAAATCAATTTTCACCCAGTATAAAGATCGCCGGCTTTTTGTGCAGATCGGGCTTATCTTTTTTCCATTCTGCAATGCTTTTTGTTCTGATGTATTCTTCAGGAGAAGTAAGGGAGGCGGCTATGCATAAGCGGGTAAGAGGGTTGCAGGTTTTGAGCAGTGTGTCGAGCAATTGATTGTTCCTGTACGGGGTTTCAATGAATATTTGAGTGCAGTGCTTTGCAACTGCTTCGTTTTCGATAGTCTTTACTGCTTTTGCTCTTGCAGCATTGTCTATAGGCAAATAGCCTGCAAACCTGAAATGTTGTCCGTTCATACCGCTGGCCATCAGCGCCAGGATAATAGAATTGGGACCTACGAGCGGCTTTACCCATGCGCCGGCAGATTGTGCGGCCGCTGCTAAAATTTGCCCGGGATCAGCAATGCCTGGACAGCCGGCTTCACTGATAATACCCACAGTTTTATTGTTTTTTAATGCTGCTGTAAAAATGGACAGTACTGTTTGTTCTGCTTTATGAATAATATGCCATTCATAATCATCAATCACCATTTCTTTCCAGATGCTTTTTAAAAAGCGCCGGGCGGTTCTTTCGTTTTCAACAAAAAATACACTACAGGTTTTAACTGCATCCACAATATATGCCGGTATGGTTGCAGGTGCGCGATCATCAATTACTGAAGGAATTAAGTAAACAGTTCCATTGTTTGCATCGGGCATCATGAATACCTGGATTTAAAATCCGCCACGGCGGACAGGTTTAAAATTTAAGATTTGAAATGCGGACAGCATCTCTTTATACAAATGGTATAGACTCGCAATGGAATTTGAAATCTAAAATTTCAAATTAATCATGGTTCATTCCCCTTCTTTTGGATGGTACAGGCTTAGTGTTGCTGCTATTACCGCATAAGCAGGTGCTAATACCCAGCCAATTCCTATCAATCCATGCATCAAATAAAATATCAGCCCGTTTCCAACAGCGAGCCCTTTGTGTTTACCTATAAATTCAATGCTCTGTGCAGGAGATAGTTTTTGACGTTCACAACTGTAATCGAGCATGGAAAATCCATAATAATAACATTCTATCAGTAAAACGATTAATGGTGTTATCCAGCCTAATATGGGTACAAAAGAAATAATAAGCAGTGTAAAAGTATATACCGTTTGCCATAATGCATTACGCATAGCCAGCCGTATACCCCGTGCAATATCCTTTAATAACTGTGGAAAACTAAAAGGATAATCTCTTTCTTCAATAATTGATTCTGTTTTTTCGCTCAGGTATCCAAATAATGGCGAACCAACGATCAGCCACAAGTATTTGAACCACGAAAAATACAGCATCATCAGTATCAGCCAGATCATTATACCGCCCAATGCAAAGAAGAAGCCCAGCAGGCTGCTTTGCATTTTATCTACCCACACTTTTAAACCTGTTTTAATACTCAGCAGTTCAATTACATAGGTGGCGCTTTTGCTAAAAAAATACATGCTCACCACAAAAAGCAAAGCGTAAATCAACCCGGGAATAATGATCCATTTCCACAGGTTGTGCTTACGGATAAACTGGTGTGCCTTAAAGTACGATTGAACAGCTATTATAATCTCCTTAAGCAAATGATCCTGTTTAAATGATTTTGCAAACTTACGGTAGTAAATGGGCTGATCCCAATGATCAAACTTAATGAAATTCTTTTGCTTAATTTCCGGAGATGAAAAAACTGGATTATTATTTTTACAGCCGTACAGATGTGGTGAATATTGCCCGGGAGTTATTGGGTAAGGTACTGGTTACACAATGGAATGGTGTGGTAACATCGGGAAGGATTGTTGAAACAGAGGCTTACCGCGGGGTTACCGACAGGGCTTCCCATGCATGGAATGGCAGGCGAACCGGGCGCACAGAGATAATGTATGATGAAGGAGGCAAAGGATATGTATATTTATGTTATGGCATTCACCATTTGTTTAACGTGGTTACCAATATAAAAGATACTCCCCATGCAGTACTGGTAAGAGCAGTGGAACCACTGGAGGGAATAAGCACTATGCTTCAAAGAACAGGAAAGAAAAAGCCGGATCGTACCCTAACTTCAGGCCCCGGAAATGTATCCAAAGCTCTTGGACTGCTGGTCTCGCACAGCGGCGTTAGTCTTTTGGAAGAAGCTGTTTTTATTGCAGATGATGGCTATGCACTAAAGAAAAAAGATATTATTGCTACCACACGTATAGGCGTAGATTATGCCGGCGAAGATGCATTATTGCCCTACCGTTTTTTTATCAGGGATAATATATATGTAAGCGCACGGAGGAAGTGATTGCCATTTTGATACTAATATTCAACATATAGACGCAATAGGGAGATAGGAGAACATAGCGTTATATTAAAAACGATGTGTACCTATGCTTCCATGTGGTAAATACCCAAAACAGAAAAAATAACAAACTGATTTTATTTCCGAACATCCAAAAATTCACGTTAAGATTGGCTTCAATTCAATGATGTCCGGAGCATAAATAAGCATTCATCTGGATTATTGTTTTACTTTTGCTGCCCGGATGACGAAATTTGACCATGATAGCGTAGTTCCTTATAAGGGATCAGGTTTAACAAAAAAACAGCAGGTTGCTGAGATGTTTAACCGGATAGCATTTCGCTATGATTTTATGAACCGGTTTCTTTCCGCGGGTATTGACGTTGGCTGGCGTAAGAAAGCGCTAAAACAATTATTAGAAGAAAAACCTAAAATTATATTAGATGTTGCTACCGGAACGGGTGATATTGCCATCATGGCATACGAATTGCTTAAACCCGATAAAATAACCGGTATTGATATATCGGATAAGATGCTGGAGATAGGGAAAGAGAAAGTGTTAAAGTTAGGGCTGGAGCAGTATATTGACCTGCAAAGCGGTGATAGTGAAGCAATAAACTTTCCC
>CAMPJQ010000503.1 GCA_946886925.1 uncultured Terrimonas sp. | reverse complement strand
ATTGTACGAAGATTTGTTTCCCGTGTTCAAAGGCTCCAACAAATTTGAAGATATTCATTATAAGTTTGCTTATTGCGCATATTATCTCAAAGATTATATCAGTGCTGAAAACCTTTTTAAAAGCTTTCTTGAATATTTCCCCAATAGCGCTAAAGCAGAAGAAGTGGATTTTATGCATGCATTCTGCTATTTTAAACAGTCGCCCAGGCCTGAATTGGACCAAACCAATACCATAAAAGCTATGGGACAAATGCAAACATTTATCAATACACATCCGGGATCTGAACGCAATAAGGAAGCACAGGAAATCATTGCTCAATGTTATAGTAAGCTGATAACCAAGGATTATAGCAGTGCAGAATTGTATTATAACCTGGGTCAGTACAAGGCAGCAGCGATTTCTTTTTCTACACTGCTGAATAGTTATCCTGATGCACCCAATGCAGATGAGTTTAAGCTTTGGGTAGTAAAGTCTTATTATAAATATGCCTCTATGAGCATACCGGATAAGCAAAATGAGCGTTATGGACAGGCAATAGAGGAGGCCCAGGATTTCCAGGACAGGTTTCCGGAAAGTAAACTATTGAAAGAAGCAGAACGTTACTTAACTTTGTCGCAAAACAATTTAAAAACTATTTCTCAATGAGCAGATTAAGAAAACAATGGGGAGCAAATACTACTGCCAATGTAGTGGAAACGAAGAATGTGGTTGACATTAAGAATAAGACGGGTAATTTATATGAATCTATTGCTATTATTGGCAAAAGAGCCAACCAGATCAATATTGCTCTAAAGGAAGAACTCCATAATAAATTAGAAGAATTTGCCAGTCATACAGACAGCCTGGAAGAAATTCATGAAAATAAAGAACAGATAGAGATATCCAAGGCGTATGAAAGGATGCCTAACCCCGCCTTACTGGCAACCCAGGAGTTTTTTGATGATAAAATTTATCATCGCAAAAGCGATAACGATCTGTTCAGTTAAAATTTTTTACGGGCTATATCTTTAAACTCTTTTGCGGCAATTAATACCTGCCGCTTTTGTATTTTTAGGATAGGCTTAATTCGCCCCCCTTATTTCAAGAAATTTTAAAATGCTAAAGGGAAGAAAAATTGTATTGGGTATCACAGGAAGCATTGCTGCTTACAAAGCCGTGCTCCTGGTGAGAAGCCTTATAAAAGAAGGCGCTGAAGTAAAGGTGATCATGACACCGGCTGCAAAAGATTTTATATCACCGCTAACCTTATCAACGCTTTCAAAGAACCCGGTACTAATTGACATCTTTAAAGACGATACCTGGGCCAATCACGTAATGCTGGGCCGCTGGGCCGATATAATGCTGGTGGCGCCATTAAGCTGTAATACACTTGCCAAAATGGCTGCAGGGTTTTGCGATAATTTATTGTTGTCTGTTTATCTTTCGGCAACCTGCCCTGTAATGCTCGCTCCTGCTATGGATGAGGATATGTGGAAGCACCCGTCTACCCGGCAAAATTTCCAAACCCTTACATCTTATGGCCATATTATTGCACCCGTAAACAGTGGCGAACTGGCAAGCGGCTTATTTGGCGAAGGAAGAATGGCTGAACCGGAAGCCATAGTAGCCTCTCTTGTCCAGCATTTCAAAAACGCTGAAAAGTTCAATGGAAAAAAGGTATTGGTTACAGCCGGCCCAACCTACGAACCTATTGACCCCGTACGTTTTATTGGCAATCATTCCAGCGGAAAAATGGGGATAGCCATAGCCAGGGAATTTCTAAACTGTGGGGCAGCAGTTACTTTGGTATTGGGCCCGGCACCGGGCGCATTACAATTAGACGGGCTAAATGTAATGAGGGTGCAAACCGCCGATGAAATGTATGATGCCTGCCACCAGGTTTTTGAGGAAACGGATATAGCCATTATGGCCGCTGCGGTAGCGGATTATTCGCCCGTTTCTGTAGCTGGTGAAAAAATTAAGAAGAAAGAAGAAAGCTGGTCGGTAGCGTTGAAAAAAACACCCGATATTTTAAAAAGCCTCGGACAGAAGAAAAAAGAGAACCAGGTATTGGCCGGCTTTGCCCTCGAAACCAGCAATGAACGCGAAAACGCATTATCCAAGCTACAGCAAAAGAATGCAGACATTATTATACTTAATTCACTGCGCGATAAAGATGCAGGTTTTGGAAAGGATACAAACAAGGTAACTATTTTTGACAGAAAAGGCGGAGAAAAGAACTTTGACCTGAAATCCAAAACCGCTGTAGCTAAAGATATTATTGATTACATAATTGAATATATCCATGCATAAGATTTCAGTTTTATTGGTGGGATTGTTGCTGTCCTGCTGTGTTTCAGCGCAGGAGTTGAATGCTAAAGTTTCTGTAATGGCCGGGCAAATTAAAAGCTCTGTTGATAAAAAAGCATTTCAAACTTTACAAACGGCACTAACAAACCTTCTCAACAATAGAAAGTGGACGAATGATACTTATCAGCAACAGGAAAAAATCGTTTGTAATTTTCTTTTAAATCTCACCCAGGATGTTGAGCCTAATGTGTACAGGGCCGTGTTAACGATACAGGCGGGCCGACCGGTATATAATAGTGGTTATATTTCACCCCTGATCAACTTCCAGGATAATGATGTAACCTTTAAGTATATTGAATTTCAACAGGTGGAATTCAATGAGAACAATGTTATGGGTACAGATCCGGCTGCTTCCAATCTTACAGCCATATTTGCATATTATGTTTACATGATACTTGGACTGGATTACGACTCTTTTTCACCAAGAGGTGGCGATCAGTATTTTAAAAAAGCACAGAACATAGTAACCAATGCCCCTGATGGCCGTAATATTACCGGCTGGAAGGCCTTTGATGGGCAGCGCAACAGGTATTGGCTGGCTGAAAATTTCAACAATAGCAAGTATTCATTGCTGCACGATGCGTATTATGCCTATTACCGCCTGGGTATGGATAAAATGTATGAAGATGAAAATGAGGCCAGGCAGCAAATCCTTAACGGCCTTAATCATCTAAATACATTAAGTACCGATAACCGCAATCTTATGGCGCTACAGTTTTTCTTTCTGGGACGAAGTGAAGAATTGTCGAAGCTATTTAAAAAATCACCTCCACAGGAAAGAGTGAGAGCCTCGGAATTGCTGCAAAGATTAGATATTTCAAATGCCGGCCAATATAAACAGGAATTAAAATGAGAACTGGTTTATATACAGTGCTGGCAGCTGTTTTTTTGTTAACAGGCTGTTCGCAGAACAAAATACCGGCTGGTATTATAC
>CAMPJQ010000502.1 GCA_946886925.1 uncultured Terrimonas sp. | reverse complement strand
CTTGCTGCCGGTCTGCCCCCAATGAGTACCGTAGCCGATCCTTTTACAATGGTATCGGGCGGGCCAACACATACCAACAGATCGCCCACTACTGCCGCAGGAAGGCTGCCAATCAATACTGTTGGCATGCAGGGTCCGCTTATTGGTCCGCCTACATGTGGCACCACACCGGTTATCATTGGGCAGGTATGCATATCAGATAGTCGCGCTGCGGAAGGCATAATAATTTATAGTTTGTAGTTTATAATTTTTTTTGTCTGTATCCGCGGTTTTACCCTCCTTTGCCGGGTGCCGGCCTAACACCTCATAGCTGTACATCCTCAATTTATTTTAACCAGGGAACCACTGATCTCAGTAATGCCCTGTGCTTTTAATTTCGCCAATGCGCCTTCAAGACTTAAATCGCCATCTGCCTTAACACCCAGTGATGCACCACCTATAGTAAGTGATGCAGCAGCGGATAAAGTGAGGTTCACGCCTGCTTTTATTTCCACGTTCTTAGGACTTTCTATTGTAATGCCCGAAGTTGCCATCGTTATTTTATTGCTGTTCTGATCTTTTATTTCAATCTTCATTCCCTGCTCGTCTATGATTATACTATTGCCCGCCGGTGTATCAATGGTTATGGTTTTAGTATCGTCGTTAAATTGCAGATGCATTTTGCTGCGGGTGGTAAATCCTTTTTCATGATTTACATCCTGCGCTGTAATTGGAGCCGGTTTGGCGCTGCTATGCAACATGCCGAGCACTATGGCATCCCGCGGGTCATCATTAATAAAACCCACAATTACCTCATCCCCGATCTCGGGTCTAAAAAATGCACCCCTGTCTTCCCCTGCGTCCAAACTGGCAATTCTTGTCCAAATGCCCTGGTCATCATTATCAATTACCGGAATTTTTACCCTTATCCTGTCTTCGCCATCAGGATCGTTCTGCAACTGAACTACAATGCCGATTTGCAGCCCGTGAACAGCTCCTGCCAGCCCCGAAGCCAGTGCATCTGGCATGTCCTGGTGAACAAAAGCATACCGCTCAGGATCAAGCCCGAACTGTACATGCGTATCCCACATTCCATTGCCCATCTCCTGCTTTACCGCTGTTACATAAGCTTTGCCTTTAAAGCGTTCACCAACACCTTCAAGCTTTACCATATCACCGGGTTTAATGCCGGCAAAACCGGTAAATTTTGCACGTCCCCTTATTTTCGCCAGCCTGCTGCGCAGCATAACACCATCTACCCAATCCTGCAGTTCCTGTTCCAGCGTATGCCCGCTATGTTTCATTTCGTAAGCATTGAGATTGATCGTTTCTGCCAGTTTGCTGCCCGGGATGTTTCCATGCTGTGCAAAAGCGGAAGACTCTTCAGTTTCGGCTTCAAACAACTGCTGGTTGGTGTAATCCCACGATTCGGCTTTTACATTTTTCCATTGATTTCGGGCATCCATCTCCGCTTCAAATTCCAATATGGATGAACCATAGGTTACCTGCAATACAGGCTCGGTTGTGGTATCGGGTTTCGAAATTTTTATAACCCCATCATTTATATTTACCAGCATGGCATTGGCTTCGGTGCGCAGCAACATAAAATCCCAATCGCTAAGATGATGCTGCACCAGATGCTTGTGTGTAAGTTTTGTTTCTGCCACATCAGCCTGCAATCCGCTATATTGGCCGATCAGTTCATCAAAGAGCCGGTTATCTTTCACATTTTCATAATAGCGGCTGTGCCTGCCGGTTGTCATCTTTACCGCTTCATCGCGGCATTCAACCTGCAATTCGCCATCACCGTTTTCTTTTACCCTGATGGCGTGCCGGATGATGAGACCTTTAAAAACCTGCGTATTATCTCCGTCGAGTCCTATTTTAATCAGGATCTTTTTGCCGGGAATAAAGTCATTGCTGTTGCTGATTTCAAATGATTTATCGCTGGCTTCACCATCCCTTAAAATAATTTTAGCAGCGGGAATGCGGTTGATCTCTTTAGCTACCGATACCGACAATACCTGGTAAGAAGGATTGATTGCCTGATCATCTACCAGGATACTGAAAGTAGCAACATCGTGCTTTGAAGCATTGGGGATTAATATTTCTTCCATTATGATTCATTTTTATCAAAGGGTGGAAAAAAAAGGCCGGTACCTGCTTTTATATTACGGATATGGGTAAGCGCGTTTGCCTTACCTACCTGCAAAAAATATTTTGAATCGTTGTATATCCTGAAGGTCATCAGGTCCAAACGGTCGCCCTGCTGCACTATACGCTGGTGGGTAAGGTCGGCAGATTGCTGTCTTTCTTCAGCCAATCTTTCTTCCCTTGCTTTATAGTTTAAAAAAGTAGTGGTTAACCTTGCCCGTAATGGTTCGCCCTCCTGGTTGAACAGGGTATGGTTAATATCAAGGTTAGACAGAATACAGCGAAACCGTATTTCGGAACCCCATATCAGCAATAAAAACTTCGGGCGGTGAATTTCTCCCTGGTATTTATAAACGCTGTCTAAAAACTTCTTAATCTGGTCGTGTACTTTCATCGTTTTAAGAGAAGTATCCTCCCCGCCGTATCCTTCCATGGTTTGAGTGCCATCCAGGATGAATTCCAACCTTAATTCTTCCGGAACGGTTGACCGGAACCGCAGGTCGGTTCCATGGCTGCCATGCCCACGCCGCTGATCAAGATCAATTTTTAAATTCTTAGTAAACGATTCAGGATTGATGGGTGCCATAAAAGCGGGCTGCAAACGGCTGATCCCTTCACCGGGATCAACAAAATTCCTGTCGAGGAAGGCGTATATCCTGAGTTTTTCCATGACTATCGTTCTATTTTATCTTTTAATATGGCCAACACTTTTTCCACGCAGCTATTGATCATTTCTTCATTGGGCGTAACTGCATTATTGGTGGCAGGCTGCAATGCATCGCCTGCTGTTGTTTCCTGCGCAACAGTTGCTTTTATAACCAGTTCCCGAACTTCTATTGGCATAATGTATCAATCGTTTAAGATGAGATAATTATAATTCAGTTCCAGTGTTTCAATTAATACTTCTCCCCGCTCAGCGTTCAGTTCGCCTATTTTCCAGCTCCGCGGCCATACATTATTAATTGTCCAGTGCATGAGTGGCTGATGTTCCTCATTTAAAAGTTTGATGTGCACCGTGGGAATCGGCATTACTTTTTCATCATCAAAAACCTGTTTGAACCATTTTGTTATCCCCGATTCGGTTGGTGCTAATACTCCTCTTTTTAAAATAAGCGGACCATATTTTCTTCTTACCGGTATAACATGTTCAAAAC
>CAMPJQ010000501.1 GCA_946886925.1 uncultured Terrimonas sp. | reverse complement strand
AATATAAACCCCGCCGGTAACCACGATGATATTGCATATCAAAGCAATTAAACGCAATTCTTTAAAAGGGAGCGCATACAAAGCTAAGACAGCCAGGTAGCTGGAGCCACCGCCAAATCCGACAGAGGCATACACAAATGAGATGACAAGGAAAAAAAATAGTAACTCCCAATGTTGCATGGAGGGCATACACTAAATTAAACCAAACCTTAAATGAAACAAAGATACATTTTCCCTACCGTGCTGAATTTATTAACAGCCTGCCTTTGTATCCTTAACAAAGGACTGAATTATAATTTGCAGCCATTAAAAAACCAATTACTAATTTGACATGCTACCTTCATGGAAATTGCAAATCATAAATTTGGTGGGTTAAACCATACGGCATTCACAGAAAAATATAAATATGCGAAACAAACCTTACAGTTCCTTTAAAAAATACGTTTTTATATTCCTGCTTGGGATATACCTGTCTTCAGAACAGGGTTATGCCCAGGTAAATTTTTCTACCGATTATTTCAGGATACACATCAATTCAAAAGGCTTTATTACCAGCATGAAGAACATCGGAAAACTACCTGGCCGGGAGTTTAGCCCGCCGGACAAACCATCGCCATTGCTGTGTTTGTACAACAGTAACAAGAAAAAATATTACGAGCCGCAAAATGCCACTTACTCAAAAGGTACAGGAATGCTTACGTTAAAGTATGCAAATGGTTCAGTAGCGCAGGTTTCTATTGAAACAAAAGCGAAATATTTCAGGTTAACGCTGAAGTCGCTTACCAACCGGAACGAAATTGATGATATACAATGGGGATTTTATTATACCAATATCACCAATCTTTTGGGAGAAATAATTGGAGTGGCCCGGGACAGCAGTGAGGCCGTTAATTACGCGATTGGAATGCTTGCCCTTAACGACAATACATTGGGGGGTACTTCCGCAACCATCGGTGATGCAGCGCCTTTCCAGTATATCATACATACGCCGGATGCAAAACGCTTCCCGTTGCCCGATTCCCTGCACGAGGGGCAGGTATTCAGCTTAGGCGGCAATGGCATTAGCGATGTTGCGTTTTATGCGCACAAGGAACCCTGGTATCGCATCATGTATGGCGACGCGGCGCAGGTAGATGAAAAGGGCCGTATTTCTATTTCCTATCATTCAAGAGACAGGTCTGTTAAAAGGGAAGTCTATTTTTCACTAATACCCAATATGGCCGCCAATACGCCCAATCATATTGAGGTTCAGCCATTACCGGGTGTGGATTATATCGGCTCGTGTATAGCTTTATGGGGCAGCCCCGACAGTTTGGCTTTGTTGCATGTTATCCGGAATATCGTTCTTTCAGAAGGCCTGCCTTATCCAACCATCAATGGCAAATGGGTAAAAGATCCTGCGGCATATGTTCCTGATGTCATGTCTGCCGGAAATTTGAATGATAGCATTATTTCCTACGCAAGCAGGTTAGGATTTAAAACAATCAGTTTATACGACCAGGGATTTTTGCGGCCCAACAGGGGAAATCAGGGATACATTGACGGAAAAAACTTTGAAAACAAACCGATAAAAATGAGTTCAGGCAACTTATCACACAAAGCTTTTTCTCAAATGGCTGCCGCCCGCGGCATTACTATCGGCAGAACGTCCATTACTACTTCCCTGGCGCCGGGAACCAAAGATGCCAGCCCTGTTCCAAGCGATAGCTTATGTTATCAGCAAAAACGTCTGCTTGTAAAAAGCATAGACCCTTCGGATACCATCATTATCGTAAATGATCCCAGGCACCTGGAAGAAATAGCAAGCTGGGAAGGCCATGCGCAAAACCTTAATATGGTTAAAATAGGCAAGGAATTGATTCACTATTTGGGTGTGTCCCCCAACGCGCCTTACCGCTTACTGAATGTGAAGCGCGGCTATTGGAAAACTACACCTTCCAGTCACAATGCAGGCGACACGATTTATAAATTGCAGGTTACCATTAATTATGGCTATGATGGTGTTATTCCGAATATGCAATTGCAGGATGAGATTGCAAAATATTATGCGGAAGTGTGTTATATAAACGGGTTAGCCTATTATGATTTTGATGGGCAGGAGTTCCTGTTCAATAATGGTCACGGCTATTATTCTGCAAAGCGGTTTTTCCGGAAAATGTTTGAACGGGCTAAGGAATTAGACGTTCCCTATATCCGGTTTACCGGAGCCACTTTGTCGGAAGGTTCCTGGCATTATCAAAGCATATGGAATGTAGGTGGCGGAAAAAATTTGTATGATGTGGATACCAGGGAATGGGGAAGCACTACCAGCCAGGGTAAAGATCTCAGGGATGTAACATACTCCAACTATTTTCCCGTAGGTATGGGCGGCAATTTCCCCATCAAATCCAATTCTACGGTAGAGCAGTATGAACATATACAGGCAATTTCGGTTGGTGTGGGCACCACTTACAGTCTTCAGTTGAACCAGAAAGATGTGGAAAGTTGTCCACAGAAAGAAGCCATCTTCAGTGTGATCCGCACATGGGAAAACGCACGGGCTGCCAATGCTTTTTCACGGAACTTAAAAAAGCAACTGGCTGATCCGGAAAAAAGCTGGCGCCTGGAACAGACAGATAATAACAACTGGAAGCTCTACCCAATGCGGAATGGAATAAAAGGCACCGCCATTAATTTAACGAGAGACGTGGAAGGCGGGTATTGATGTACTGTCAACGCTGGATGCTATCCTTTTGTAGCAGAATCAAATATCGCATACTGTAAACCGGAGAGACTGAAGATACATGACTGAAAGGAGGAATTTTTATGTATCCCCAACAAAGGATATGCCCCAGGGGAAAACTCAGGTTGCAGTATGAATGTAATCCTTTTGCTTTTATAGTGGAGGTGGCCGGGGCCGGGCAACGAACGGTCATCAGCGCATTTTAGACATTGCCCCCACTGACCTGCACGAGCGCTCTGCTCTGTTTACCGGCAGCAGTACCATGATGGAAGAATGGAAATGAAAAGGTGAAGTTATCAATAGTATTTTAGACAGCTTCATGCTATTTCATCGAAGCAAACAGTCCACATCGAATGCAGCGTGCAATGGCGGGGTATTAAAATTTCCGGTTATGATCACTGCCGCTTTTTGGGCAGGTTTTCGCAAACTAAAAATCGTTCAAGGTTCATATATTCCAAGCGTTTAAAGTAAGCTGGAAAAGATATAAATCCAACTCTTATCTAAGGAAAATTTATTGAAAGGTTCTACTTTGAAATTAGATTAAAAAAGGAATTTATAAAATTATC
>CAMPJQ010000500.1 GCA_946886925.1 uncultured Terrimonas sp. | reverse complement strand
ATATAGTTATGTTGCGGGTTACGGCGCCTGCTTATCACTTACCACTTACAGCTAAATAATGTTACGATGATCAAAGAAAAGATACTGGTTATAGGTGCATCCGGGCAGATTGGCGTGGAGCTAACCCTGGCTTTGCGGAAGATATATGGCAACACGCAGGTGGTTGCATCCGATCTGCGGGAAGAGAACGACCTGTTAAAAGGCACAGGCCCTTATGTTTCATTGGATGTAATGAATAAAGAAATGCTGCATGTGCAGGTGATCAGGCAAAATATAACACAGATCTATTTGCTGGCGGCCATTTTGTCGGCAACGGGCGAAAAAAATCCAGGGCTTGCCTGGCATCTTAATACACAAAGTTTATTGAACGTACTGGATATTGCCAGGGAAGAAAAATTGCAGAAGGTATATTGGCCGAGCAGCATTGCAGTATTCGGTCCTACTTCTCCGCGGCAAAATTGTCCGCAGCAAACCATAATTGAGCCCACCACTGTGTACGGCATAAGCAAATATGCAGGTGAATTCTGGTGTAAATATTACAATCAGCGTTTTGGCGTAGACGTGAGAAGCCTGCGTTACCCCGGCCTGATCAGCTATAAGTCGTCGCCAGGCGGTGGTACAACAGATTATGCGGTAGAAATTTTTAATGAAGCGCTGGAAGAAAGAAAATATACCAGTTTTCTGGGTGCTGATACTTTTTTACCCATGATGTATATGCCCGATGCCATCAGGGCTACCATTGAGCTAATGGAAGCAGAAGCCGGAAAAATATCCATTCGAACCTCATATAATATTGCTGCCATCAGTTTTTCGCCAAGAGAAATAGCCGCCGAAATAAAAAAGCATATACCGGATTTTGTTATGAAGTATGCACCGGATTACAGGCAGGCTATTGCCGATAGCTGGCCGCAAAGCATTGATGACAGTGCGGCCCGTAAAGACTGGGGATGGAAACACGAATACGATCTGCCACGGATGACCGCTGATATGCTGGATAACCTGGGGCAGTAGGGCGTGAGGTATGAGGTTACAGGTTGTAAGTTTCAGGTGCAACCGGAAGCTTTTAGGGTGAGGGATGAATGGTTTATCGTTTTATGAGTTGAGAAGTTGACATTCATAGCCCATCGCTCAAAGCTCCTATATTCGTTTTTGCTTTTCCTGATACCTGATACCTGATACCTGATACTGACCACTCCTTTAAGTTTTGTATTTTTGTGCTCTAATTGAATTCAGCTTTATGAAACGAATAGCATTGGCGCTAACCATAGCAGTAAGTGGGTTATGTATACAGGCACAACAAGAAAATAGCCTTTCCGCAGGACAATGGCGTGGCGAGTTGGAACGAACAGATGGTAATAATATCATCTTTAACTTTGAAGTAAATAACAAAGAACACAAACCAACTATTTACATCCGCAACGCCGCAGAGCGTTTGGCCGTTGACGATATTACCACAGTTCAGGATTCCATTTTTATCAGGCTTCCCTTTTTTGATTCGCAGTTCCGCGCGGTGGTTGTCAATAATAACCAAATAAAAGGGGTTTGGATCAAGCGCCTGGCCGACAGGAACCTTGTAATGCCTTTTACCGCGGTAAACAATGGCACAAAAAGTTACAGGTTTAAAACTTTGGATAAAAAGCCTGTGGCTAATATAACCGGGCGTTGGGCGGCTTCTTTTTCTGATGCGGCTCATAAACGTACGGTGGAGTCTGTAGGCGTTTTTAACCAGGAAGGAACTACTTTAACAGGCTCTTTTCTTAATCCTTCCGGTGATTACCGTTACCTCGAAGGTGTGGTTGACGGCGATTCGCTTAAGCTATCGGGTTTTGATGGCGGGTATGCATTGTTGTTTACGGCAAAAATTGACGATGCAAAAAAGATCAGTGGCGGAAAATTTTTCTCGGGTGTGGGAGCGCCCAGGATATGGGAAGCCAGTAAAAATGCGGAAGCTCACTTGGCCGGTAGTGGTTCGCTTTTAAAGCAGGGTGTATCTCCAAAACTGGATTTCACTTTTAAAGATGTGGATGGCAACCCCGTTTCTATAAATGACGACAGGTTTAAGAATAAAGTAATAATAGTACAGATACTGGGTTCCTGGTGCCCCAATTGTATGGACGAAACGGCTTTTATGGCTGAAGTGTATGAAAAATATAAGTCAAAAGGAGTAGAGATAGTGGGATTGGCCTACGAAAGAACGGCCGATTTTACCCGTTCGCAGCAAAGTGTGCGAAATTTTATGAAACGGTTGAAAGTAGAGTATCCTGTGCTGATTACTCCCGTTGCTGTAAGTGATCCGCAACGCGCCGAAAAAACATTGCCCCAGTTGGAAAAAATACCGGCTTTTCCCACTACCATTTTTACCAACCGCAAAGGAGAAATTCAAACGATACATACCGGCTTCAATGGCCCCGGAACAGGAGCCGATTATGAAAAGCAGAAGAAAGAATATTATGAGATCATAGACCGCCTGCTTGCGGCACAATGATTCTGTTTATTGTGTGAGACTGTACATCAGCCAGCAGATAATCAGTGTGATCAGCAACACGAGGAGGGGATAATATTTTTCCCAGTAATTCCTGTTTTTTGATGACTGTATAAAATCCCTGATGGTTTTTTTAGTTGCTTCATTATCGCCTGCCAAAATTTTTAACTGGCCGGCAATTGTGCCGGCATATTTATAAGGCAGTTCAGATGAAGCCGATATAAGCTGCAGAACAAGTTTTTGATTTACGGCTTCATCCCTGTGATGGAGCAACACATTCATATTGCTTTCAGAAAGAATGTCTTTTATACGATGATATATCACTTCCTTATTCATTCTGAACATGTCCATGAGCGCTATTTGCTTATTGAGCTTAATGCAATCATTTAAAATGGCTACAGGAGTTTGGCTCCGGTTCATATGGTTACCGGTACCGGGAAAACGCAATTTCCATTCACTGTGATACTTCGCTCTTTTTGAAGGATGAGACAAGGTTTCGTATGCTTCCTGGAGTTCCCGGAACTGTAAAGCAGCGTATTCATTTCCGGCATTAACATCCGGGTGATATTGCAAAGCAAGTTTCCTGAACTCTTTTTTGATCGCATCCAAACTGGCACCGGGCGGAATACCCAGGGTTTTATAATGATTCTTAAAAGCCATAAACGGGTGAACAAATTTCCCAAAAACAAACAATAACGCCCAAAGAAAGTTTGAGAAGAGAGGTATAAGGTGTGGGATACAGGGTACAAGATACAGGGTACAAGATACAGGTTACAAGATACAGGTTACAAGGTGCAGGTTACAAGTGCAG
>CAMPJQ010000499.1 GCA_946886925.1 uncultured Terrimonas sp. | reverse complement strand
GCTACAGGCACCGCGATCCTTAGTCTCGCGGATGCCTGCTCCAGATTTTCGAATGTTCCGCCATACGTAAAATAATACCCTGTTGGCAAAATATTGGAAGCGGAAAGCTTTGCCTGAATATCTTTTACCACGGATTGCACATCTCTTCCCTGAACATTGAATCCAATCACTACTCTGCGTTTGGCATCTTCACGGCTGATTTGTGCCGGACCTTCTTTAAAAGCAACAGTGGCCACCTGGCTCAAAGGTATCTGGTTACCGTCTGGCGTTGGAATATATAAAGTAGCCACATCGTCTATTGAGTTTCGATGAGCGCTATCCAACCTCACCACCAAATCAAATTTTCTTTCGTTTTCAAACACAACCCCAGCAGATTTTCCTGCAAAAGCAGTGCTTATTATTGTATTCACATCTTCTATGTTCATTCCATAACTGGCAATCCTGCCTCTGTCGTACTGGATAGTGATTTGTGGAAGTCCGGTTGTGCGTTCTATTTGCGGATCAGATGTGCCTTCAACCGATTGAATAACACTTGCTACTCTGGGAGCCAGTGCTGCCAAAGTATCAATGTTCTCTCCAAAGATTTTTACGGCCACATCCTGCCTCACACCGGTCATCAATTCATTAAAACGCATTTGAATTGGCTGGTTGGCTTCAAAAAAAACACCGGGGATGGCTTCCAGTTTTTCTTCAATCATTCGGGACAACTCATTATAATCTTTAGTAGTTGTCCATTCTTTCATTGGTTTGAGTACGATAATCAGGTCGCTCGCCTCGGGTGGCATAGGGTCAGTGGGCACTTCGGCGCTACCCGTCTTTCCTACCACTTCTTTTACCTCAGGAAAAGATCGGATAATGCGGGAAGCCTGCATAGAGGTTTCAATGCTTTGTGAAAGCGAAGAACCCTGTGGCAATATGCAGTGGAACGCATAATCACCTTCCTGGAGCTGGGGAATGAATTCAGCACCCATTCTTGAGAAAATGATTATGGCAATAACAAATAAGCCTACGGCTCCACTTACTACTGCATACTTAAACCGGATAGCAGCCCGAAGGATCGGATTATAGAGGCGCTGAAAAAAATCCATCATCTTATCGGAAAAATTCCTCTTGTGCGAAAGTTTCTTAGGCAGAAACTTAGCACACATCATCGGAATGTAGGTTAGAGAAAGAATCAAGGCACCCAGAATGGCAAATCCTACTGTTTGCGCCATAGGACGGAACATTTTCCCTTCAATACCCACAAGGGTAAGAATAGGTATGTAAACAATCAGGATGATGATTTCACCAAAAGCAGCACTCTTACGGATTTTGGATGCCGATTCATAGACTTCTGCGTCCATCTCTGGCTGCGTAAGCTTTCGTTTCGCTGCTCTGAGTCCCAGGTGATGAAGTGTTGCTTCAACAATAATCACTGCCCCATCTACGATCAAACCAAAATCAATTGCGCCGAGGCTCATGAGATTAGCCGATACTCCAAATACATTCATCATCCCTAAGGCGAAAAGCATGGAAAGCGGAATGGCTGAAGCAACTATTAAACCAGCTCTTAGATTGCCCAGGAAAATAACAAGTACAAAAATGACGATCAATGCACCCTCAATCAGGTTGGTTTCAACGGTAGCAATAGCACGGTTTACCAGGTTAGTTCTGTCCAGGTAAGGTTCTATTTCTATATCAGCAGGAAGTGTTTTTTTGATGACTTCCATTTTCTCTTTTACCCTTTGCACAACCTGGGCACTATTGGCTCCCTTTAGCATCATTACAATGCCACCAACCACCTCATGCTCCCCGTTGTGTGTCATAGCACCATATCGTACTGCACTACCAAAACGAGGTGTAGCTACATCTGCTATCAGAACAGGAATGCCGTTTACATTTTTTACTACAATTTTTCCAATCTCCTCCAAAGACGATATTAGCCCAATACCCCTGATGAAGTAGGCAGTTGGTTTTTTATCAATATAGGCGCCACCTGTATTTTGATTATTTTTTTCCAGGGCCTGATAAATCTCGGCGATGCTAATATTCAGCACCTTAAGCCGGTTAGGATCAACGGAAACTTCATATTGCTTTAAAAGGCCGCCAAAGCTGTTGATCTCTGCAACACCCGGAGTTCCATATAGCTGTCTGGCTACAATCCAATCCTGCATGGTACGCAGCTCCATCGCGGTATATTTATCTTCACTGCCCTTTTTCGGATGGAGAATATATTGATATATTTCTCCAAGCCCTGTGCTGACGGGTGCCAGTTCTGGTGTACCGATACCTTCTGGTATCTGCTCTTCCGCCTCTTTCAGGCGTTCATTAATGAGCTGCCGGGCAAAATATATGTCCACATTATCCTCAAATACCACTGTAATAACTGAAAGCCCGAATCTTGAAATGGAGCGAATCTCCACCAGGTCTGGTATGTTGGCGATGCTTTGTTCAATGGGATAGGTTACGTATTGCTCTACTTCCTGGCTTGCCAGGGTAGGAGCTGTTGTAATAATCTGGACCTGGTTGTTCGTAATGTCCGGAACTGCATCAATAGGTAGTTTAGTAGCGCTCCAGACGCCCCAGGCCACGAGAACAAAAGTCATTATAGCAATGACCAATTTATTTTTTATACTGAATTGGATGATCTTATCTAACATTATATAACCTTTCTACGTGAATAGATACATTTCAGCCCTGAGCTGAAAGCTTAAGTACAAATGAAAAGGTTATACTAATTGAGGCGGTTGCCAGACGGGAAAGGCAATGCTATGGGTTCGGGCTTCAATAAAAGAAGAATGAGTAGTTTGATAAGGGAAAGTAACAGCAGTTAAAACAGTTGAAGTGTTTGTAACAGAAAAACCTGCGCAACAGGTGCAAATGCAGAACGGTGAACAGCCATCTACATGATTCTCATCATGTGAAGTTGATTTGCTGATTTCATATTGCAGGTCTTCCTTGCCAGAAAAAGGCGAACCATCAGCACAGGGGATCATGCTAAGGCTCAAAATAAGGGAAGCCATAATGAAAGCCAGAATTTTTTTCACCGCTGCAAAGTTAGGTTTCTGAAGCTTTAGCCGGTAATTTAAATCTGTAACATAGTTGCAAGCCCAGCCTTTTAACTTTAATTATTCAAAATCAATGTAAAGCAATTTGCTCATGATGCTGGTGGCAGGCTTGCTGGCATCTTCTGCAGGACTCAGCGCACTGCCTGCAATGGTCGTGGTCGTGCAGGCTGCATTCCTCTGCACAAAGGCGACAAGCTTCCTCACATACTTTTAGATACTGATGTGCAACTTCTGAATCCCTTAATAGAAG
>CAMPJQ010000498.1 GCA_946886925.1 uncultured Terrimonas sp. | reverse complement strand
CTATTATTAAAAACCTGTTTATTATCATCTTTTGCTGTGATAGAGATTAGCTTTTAGACTTCAAAAAACAGTGAACTTCGCTTTACAGCAATGATTGACTCCGATCTCATTCAAAAATACAATGTTCCGGGGCCGCGGTATACCAGCTATCCCACTGTTCCATATTGGGATGAAAGCTTTTTTAGTGTACCTCAATGGACTGGAGCACTTCAACGCTCATTCAGGGAAAGCAATGCAAAGGAAGGAATCAGTCTTTATATTCACCTGCCTTTTTGTGAAAGCCTTTGTACTTTTTGCGCATGCAATAAACGCATTACAAAACAACACAGTGTAGAGGAACCCTATATAGAGGCGGTTTTAAAGGAATGGAATCTTTACAAAAGCATGCTTCCTCAGATACCTGTTATCCGCGAGATACACCTGGGAGGCGGAACACCTACTTTTTTTTCGCCAAAAAACATTAAAAAGCTTTTAGAAGGCATTTTGGCGGATTGCATCATTCACCCTGATAAGGAATTTAGCTTTGAGGGACACCCCAACAACACCAGCATGGAACACCTGCAGGTTTTATACGACCTGGGTTTCCGGAGAGTAAGCTTTGGTGTACAGGATTATAACGAAAAAGTGCAAAAAGCCATTCATCGCATTCAGCCCTTCGAAAATGTAAAAAACGTAACTGAAGCCGCCCAAAAATTAGGTTATGAAAGCGTGAGCCATGATCTGGTGTTCGGACTTCCTTTTCAAACACTGGCGGATGTACATAAAAATATAGAACATACGCTTGAACTAAGGCCAGACAGGATTGCATTTTATTCGTATGCCCATGTGCCCTGGATAAAGGGTGCCGGACAACGTGGTTTTAATGAAAATGATTTACCCTCCGGAGAATTAAAACTGCAGTTTTATAAAACCGGGAAAGCATTATTAGAACGGGCAGGCTATATAGAAATTGGTATGGATCACTTTTCCCTGCCCTCAGATCGCCTGTACCAGTCAATGCTGAATAAAAAGATCCACCGCAATTTCATGGGCTATACTTCTTCTGTTACCCATGTAATGATCGGGCTGGGAGTATCCGCTATTTCTGACAGTTGGTATGCTTTTGCCCAAAATGAAAAAACAGTTGAAGCATATTATAAACAAGTAAATAGCGGAGAATTAGCTGTTGCTAAAGGACATATCTTAAGCGGTGAGGATTTGATCATTCGCCGGCATATACTCAACCTTATGTGCCTGCTGGAAACCAACTGGTTACCGGAACATCGTTTTCCCGAAATTATGGAAAGATTAAAAACACCTGAAGACGATGCATTGATAACAATAACGGAAAATAAAATAATCGTTACAGCAAAAGGCCGATCTTTTTTACGCAATATCTGTATGGCTTTTGATCTGAGGCTGATCGCAAAAGAGCCTTCGGCCCGCTTGTTTTCAATGACGGTATAACAGGTTATTAAACCTTATGTGGTTAAAAGTACAAAACAAGGGGGCTACAGCATTATACATATCGCTGGCTCAGGTAAACGCGGTTTCGGTAAAAGCATATTGCATATTCAAATCTTTTATCACTTCTTCGGCTTCCTGCAATGACTCCCGAAAAATAAGGTTGTCTGAACCTATGCATGTAATGCCCCGGTAGTAAGAGATGCCCGTTAAAAGATTTTGAATGAATGTATTATAATACTTCCTTAATTTAGGATTTTGCAGATTGGTGGCATCCGCTTCCATCTGCACTTTCAGGTAATTGATATACAATGCCAGTTCCGCAATAAACATATGAGAACGGGCGGTATCTTTCAGAATATTGGTTTTTCCATAAATATGCTCCGTCATGGTTTGAAGAGATACAATAGCTGAGAAATAAGCAATATTTGGGCCCGGGCAAATGGTAACCGCTGTAAGATGCTTAAGAAAAGGCGTTTTATATTGCAGGGGTGCCGCGTTGCTTAACCCAATACAAAGGCATTCCTTATCCAATACATTTTTAACCTGTTTTTGGTAATCCGGCTCCGGCAGTTGCAGCGATTGCAATTGAGCGATCTTTAGTTTCTGATACCTGGCCGATGCGGTGCATATTGGTTCTTTTGTAAACTCCGTATCCGAAACGAGGTGTTTTTCAGTACAGGGGCTTCCCGGGTTTCCCTTTTGAATTCGTTGCAGTTTCTCTACCGCGCCGCTTGTTGCTTTAAGATAATGAAACGGTACACCCAGGGGAGAATGATTGCTCAGCTCTATGTCTTCTTTTTTGGCCTTACTCAATAACACCAATGTAGCTTCATCAACCGTTGTGGCTTCCGGCACCAGCAAAAACGGCGTTCCCCATCCTGTACTGGCAATGCCGTAATAATCATGCAGCATAGCATCTTCCTCCGGCGTGCCTATTCCCCCCTGCACGCTTATACTTATGGAATGAGGCTGGTTGAAGCCTTTGCGTCCTTTTAACTGAACAGCGGTATTGTATAATCCGAACAATGTTGCGGTAAGCTCCTCTTTTTTAACTTTAAATTCTTCCAGGATAGGCCCGAGCAGGTAGCCATCGGTTGCAAAAGCATGTCCACCGCAATTCAAACCCGATTCTATCCTGAACTCACTAACCCAGATTCCTTTTTTGGCCAGGTATTTTCCCTGTATAAGCGCCGACCGGTAGTCGCTTACCTTTATAATAATTTTTTTATGGAAACAACCGTTATCATCCGCATCAAACTGGCTGCATTTTTCCAGGAAATTATACAAACGCGGATTCATCCCCGCAGAAAAAACAACAGAAGAATTAGAAAGACTGCTATTTGCATAGCCTCTTAATGCCGATACCGCATCCGACCCATCCTCCACCAATACACCGGCTTTATCAAAATTATTCTTATCTAACTTAGTCATGATGTTTACATCAATACTACCCGGTATCACCTGGCTGCGTAACCAGGTTTCCATACTTTCCTTTTCCGGCCCGCTTTCCATATGCATCATCCGCCTGTATAATTGTTTCGCTTTATTATCATCAGGCAGCATTTCAAAATATTTCACGATCTCCGAACCCGCTTCAAAAACTTCATTTTTCAGCTTCTGTATTTGTTCGGTAACAATATGATTGACCAGGTTCAGGTAATCCGTAATTCTTTTGGAGCGATAATCCTTTTCCTTAGCAGTTATAGGAACAAAAGGCAGGTTAGCAAAAGGATAATAGTAGCTCCTCATGCTTTCAATCAGCCGGTCTTCTATAATGGATACAACCGAAGCTATACCAAAGCGGGCAACTTTAACCGGACTGTCAATGGTAAAGGCAAGGCCCATTACAGG
>CAMPJQ010000497.1 GCA_946886925.1 uncultured Terrimonas sp. | reverse complement strand
ATTTGATATCGTTATGTGATCGCCGGTGAACATCAGTTCAGGAACAATGTCCATATTGCTGATGGCGCCGGCATCAATTTTAACACTAAGTTCCGGATGGGTGTACAATTCAAAGCACCCGTTCCACAGCCTGATATTAATGGGAGTATGTTTGACCAAATTGATTTGTTGAATACTGTTTTTCATTTTGAATCATTTTAATATTTATAATCCCAGCACTTGTTTTAATTTCACGTATCCCGTTTTGCTCACCGGCACCTTCAGCCCGGAATGCAATACCGCTATATAGTTTTCTTTTTCGTAGGGATCAAGGCGGGTAACCTGTTGTATATTTACAATATAAGAACGATGGGTACGTACGAATTGACGGGCATCCAGCAATTGTTCAAAATATTGCATGGTTTTATTTTTCAGGTGCGTGCCCGATGCCGTATGTATTTTTACATAATCGTCTGCGGCTTCAAGGTATTGTATATCGTGTACTGGTATAATTTTTATCTTGCCATTGCTCTTTACAACAATGCGGCTTTGCTGAAGCGGTGTTTGAGCAGCAGTTTCCAACAATGCAGGCGAAAATGCTGTACTGTGACTGCTGGTACGCTGAGCTAACCATTTTTGAAGCGCTTTATCGAACCGTTCCTTACTAAAAGGTTTTAACAGGTAATCTGCCGCGTGTGCTTCAAATGCACGGATAGCATATTCATCAAAAGCAGTTGTAAAAATAACAGATGGCTGCTGCTCGATAAGTTCCAGCATTTCAAATCCATTAATCTTAGGCATTTGTATATCCAGGAAAATGAGATCGGGCTGGTGTTGCAAAACAGCTTTCACGCCTTCAAATCCATCGCGGCATTCTTCCAGTACCTCAATCTCTGTATAGGCCTGCAAATATTCTTTTACTATACTTCTTGCTAATGGTTCATCATCTATAATGAGTACTTTAATCATTGCTGAGGGATTTTTACCTGTGTAATAAAAATATTTCCCGCTGCAGAGGTGTTGAGCAGATCATTCCTGGCAAACAGGAGTGACAATCTTCTCTTTACAGAACGCAATCCAAAACCAGTTCCTTTGCCGGGTTGGGAAATTTCCGGATCGAAAGGATTTTTTACAGTTACTACAAGCATTTGATTTTCTACACTACAATCAATACCTATGGTAATATCATCCAGCGTATCATACAATCCGAACTTAATAGCGTTTTCAACAATGGGTTGAAGCAGCATAGCCGGCAATTGCGCAGATAGTGCAGATGCCTCACTCCTGATTTCTGTTGCTAACCGGTGACCAAACCTTACTTTCTCTATATCCAGATACAATTCAAGATATTGTAACTCTTCTGAAAGCATTACCCACATGTGGTCTTCTTTTTTAAGGGTACTTCTCAAATAGTCTGATAACTGTTGTATCATTTTTCTGGCTTCAGCCGGCTTGCCGATTACAAGAGCGCTGATGGAATTTAAACTATTGAAGAGAAAATGGGGTTGTAATTGCTGCCGCAGCTTATACAATTCCGCATCCCGAACAATTTTTTCCGATTCATTTTTTCTTTTTTCCTGTTCTTTTTGTTCTTCGAGGGTATACCACAATACACTGATTAATATTACACATCCCGAAACAAGTATAGCAATAGCAAGCCGTATGGGCATAGATTCACTAAAAGTGCTTACAGTAAAGGCGTCTGCTACATAGGATAGCACCGCTTTTGCGCAAGCCAGCCATAGCAGGGCAAAGCCAATACACATCAGAAAAAGATAAGTAAACGACTCTTTACGTGGCAGGTAATATCTCAAACTGGTGATGATAAGCAGAGACATTCCTGCAAACAGAATATTACTTACAGCGCTATCTAACCACGATGCCTCAAAACCATAGCCCCATTCCTGCAATACCCATGCATGTATGGCAGACCAAATGATCCAGAATACTGTAAAATAGAACCTGTATTTGGTAATGGATAATACTGATGCTGGCACAATGCTGATTTTATAAGGCCTGCAAAAAATGCCGGGAACTGTTCAATTGTAAATTGGCGGCTCTCGTATGCACGAGTTCAGTATAAAGATCGCCATTTTCTTTTTCTTCAATCCTGCTATACAATTCGGCGCCATCTATCAGTTCCGCTATCCTGTACAGTTCAGATACATTTACGAATTGCCATTGTACCAATTTTTGCGACTTATTATAAAAGCAGTCTTCTTCCTGTTTTCCTATAGCAAACGCTTTTTTAAACGCTTCTGCATCGTCAGATGCTACGATCAGCCTTAGTTGTTCATCAAACTGTGGCGTATGATCTCCTTCACCACAAATAATACGGTATACAATTTTTGCGAGGAACCAGTTCATAAATTTTGATTTTTGCAATTAATAACTTTTGATTTCTATACCACCAAAAATAGTCGTGCCATCAAGGACTAATACTTTGCCAGGATCGGAGTTGATGCCAGACGGAGACCTTTTATCTTCAAAGCCGCCAAAAATGGAAGTAACCGTTGATTTAATGGTCCAATGCGCGGGTACAATAAGCTTAGTGCCTCCAAAAATCTGTGTAATGTCCAATTTAACCCTACCTGTTATTTCGGCCTGGGAACAATTAATTTCTGCCCCTCCCATAAAATTTGTAATATCACCTCCTTTAAAATTCTTGGAAAGAATTACTTTTTTTGAGCTGCCCAATATAGCTGTACTGTCTATAAAATCATCTTCATCTTTTACATTATATGAAGTATCACCAGGGGTAGTTTCAGCTTCGGGCAAATCCGGATTCTTTGCAAAATCATTTCCATCCCACCCCCATTTTTGCCTCATCCATTTTTTTCTGGAACTGGCGCCAAAAATCATAAATAGTCCTATAGAAATAATAACAAATGGCCATATAAAAGGCTTTAGATCGGCTCCCGGAACAACTTTATCCGCCAGGAAAATACAACCCAATCCAATTAAAATAATCCAGCCAGGGCCGCGAAAACCATGTTTTAAGCCTATAAATATGCCTACCGCAATTAAAATCATAGGCCAGCTCAGCACCCATGAAGGAAAATCAAAAATGGTTTGGCGCAGGATGGCGGCAACGCCCACCAATAGTAAGAACAGTCCTGCCAGTACCGTACCTGTTCTGTTTTCATTATAATGTTTTCTGTTTCGCCAATGATGTCTTCTGCTTCGCATATCAGATATATTTTACACAAAACTACAGTGCACTGTACCTTATTACAAGCATATATAGGCTATAAATTGCTTATTGCCGGTAAAAGACCGGTTTAAACCGGTAAAAAAACTGCCCCGGTACAAAAGCAACCAA
>CAMPJQ010000496.1 GCA_946886925.1 uncultured Terrimonas sp. | reverse complement strand
ATATATTACTGATGAAAAATAAAAAGCCTGACAAAAAAGGGAAGCCTGAATTTCCGGATATTAAAAAGATTGAAAAAAACAGTCAGCCGGGCAGTAAAAAAATAACCGAAGTTCCCAAACCGCCTGACGATATTCCATATAAAAAATCGCCCGAAGAAGTACCAGACATTACGCCCGATGAAGCTGATAAGAATCTTGACGGCGAGGATGAGGATGCAGATGTAACTCCCGGTGAAAGAAAAGATCTTGCGGATGCGGCGGATAAAATGCCAACAGACGATGAAAACGCTTTGCGGCGTGCAAAATTAGATATGACAGACGACGAAGGTGAAATATTGAATGAAGGCAGCGGATTGAGTGGAAATGACCTGGACGTGCCTGGGAGTGAAGCGGATGATGCTGATGAAGCAATAGGGGAAGAAGATGAAGAAAATAATTCTTTTAGTACCGACAATGAAACGGAAGACAGGTATAAAGATATAGAATAGTTAAACCCTCATCGTATCGGGCAACCAGTTCTTAATGGGCTGTTTGATGGCATCGGGAGACAGGCCTTCTTTTAATGTGCGCTGCATAATAAAGAAATCATTAACCACAACGATTGGTTGGTAGTATCGAGCCACACGGCACGGACGCTGATAAAAAGCAGTAATCCGATAAGGGGGTAGAAAATAAAAATGACGTGGCGGGTAATAGCGTGCACGATGGAGAACTGCTGCGTTTTCATATCGCTGATTTTTAATTGGGTAAGCATACCAATTACTTATCTTTTTTCTTTTGGTGAAATCTATAGGCATCATTAGGATACAACGTTCTAATCTGTGCATTTTAAAATGTTGCATTGATTTTGTTTCATGTGCGGCATTGAAAACTTTGCCCACCAACAAACCACCCCGGCTGATATACCTGCCTGCCTGAGACAATTTGCACCCGTTCTTACTATGCAAAAAATATATGCTTCATCTTCATGAGGATATGCGAACTTTATCCGCATCATGAGTAATTGCGTAAACCAGTCTTATTTAAACATTCATTATGAACTCCCGCCGCGATTTTTTGCAAAAGCTGTCTATCGGTATAGGTGCTGCCGCACTGGCGCCGCTGTCTTCTTCTGCATCTTTGTTTCCCGCTTATAAAAAACAGGGTAAAAAACTTCGGGTAGCACTTATGGGGCTTGGCGGCTATGCCAATATTGTAGCCAGGGCAATGAAAGAATGCCAACTGGCAAGCCTTACAGGTATTGTTACCGGAACACCCTCCAAAATTGCCACATGGAAATCCAATTATGGGATACCCGATAAAAATGTATACAATTATGAAAATCTCCATACCATAGCCAACAATCCCGATATTGATTTGGTATACATTACTACCCCCAATTCACTGCATCATAAACATGTGTTGCAGGTAGCCGCCACCGGTAAGCATGTTATTTGTGAGAAACCTGTTGCCGATAATGCGCAGCAGGCAAGGGAAATGATTGCTGCATGTAAAAAAGCAGGCGTGAAGTTTTATGTGGGTTACCGGCTGCATTTTGAACCGCATACCCGTGAATTGATAAGAATGCGCAAAGCCGGTGAATTTGGCAGGATCATGCATGTAAACAATTACATGGGATTTAAAATCGGTGATCCAACGCAATGGCGTTTAAAAAAAGCGCTTGCAGGCGGAGGCGCCATGATGGATGTAGGTGTATATGCCCTTAATGGCGCCCGTTATGCCACCGGCGAAGAGCCCGTTTGGGTAACAGCCCAGGAAACCAAAACAGACAGGGTGAAGTTCGCGGAAGTAGACGAAACTGTTACTTTCCAGCTTGGCTTCCCCAGTGGCGTTGTTGCCTCCTGCGGAACAACATATAATTTTAATAATTATGAAAGGTTGTACCTCATCGGGGAAAAAGGCTTTGCAGAACTCAGCCCGGCTTTCGGGTACGGTCCTATCGGCGGTAAAACGCACCTGGGGCCTATGAACCAGCCGCTGATTACACATCAAACAGCACAAATGGACGGCCTCGCCGATTGTATACTCAATGGCACGCCCGATCCGGCTATGACCGGCGAAGAGGCTCTGAAAGATATGATAGTGATTGATGCCGTGTACGAATCGCTGCGAAAAGAAGGAAAAAAAATTTACTTGAATAAAAAATAAAACCACGCCTCATTCTAAGCGTGGTTCAATCATTTGAAATCTTGTCAGGAGGTTGGAAAGCAAATGTTATTTGGTTTTTATTCAAGGGTACTGACGGGACTTCACGGTTTCTTTCAAAAGATAAATTGGATACGGTTTTTCAGGTTGGCCTTGGTTTTTTCCTATGTATCGGATCTTTCTTTCCAGGGATCAGGTTTCGGGATCGGGGGTGGTTGTTCAGGGGATTGGATTTCAGCTTTCATTGGGTTAGCATCATCAACTATAACAGTACAAATATGTAAAACATTAAGCAGGCATGGAATTTATTTCGGCCAGGCGATGTTTTATTTCGATTACCGGGAAAAAAAGTTCGATAAATTTTATTGTGCATTTATTTTAAAACAATGCTTGGGGTGTAAGCATCATTTAACCAAAGCACCCCGCCATCTGTTACAATAAAAATCTAAAGATAGATTTAAAGGAATACAAAGAAAAACGCCCGTATTAAGAAGTTTAATATTATTTTACCAATGGCGATTCCTCAACTTGTTATTGTTTGTTCGTTAAACCGAAATGTAGTTGTTATTTTATACTCCCATGATGTTGGCATTTACCCTGAACGTACTTGCCAGCTTTACGGTTACATCCGTATTCATGATTTTGCTGGTAGTAACTTTTAACCTGATGCGGTATTTTTCTTTTATAAGATATGGCTTCAGTTCTTCCATTCCGATTTCAAGCAATATCTCTTTTCCAGTGGTATCCGGAATATCGTATTTCCATGCAATGCGTACTTCGCTTTCACCTTCTGCAGAAAGATACAATTCTATGTCTTTTAAGAAATCCAGGTTACGATCAGCCGGATTGGTAACCGACAGCCGCATCTTTTTAAGTTTGATGGATTGCACCAGGTTTTTAGCCGTATTGTGCCCTTTGAATTCCGATTCCGATTGAGTCACAATCTCAGGAGTAAGCACATCAAAAGGCAGGTTTGACGCAACGCCTGCGCTAATGGTAGCTTCACTGCTATAAGTGAGGTCGAATTGGGTAAGCTTATCTAATTTTTTACAGGACAAAACACTAACAATACAAACCAACAAAGCGGGTAAAATATATTTCATTCAACGGAGTTTTAAAATATACGATAACAAAACGAAAAATTCACCTGGTTATTTCTCCAC
>CAMPJQ010000495.1 GCA_946886925.1 uncultured Terrimonas sp. | reverse complement strand
GTATTCAATTTCATAATAAAAAAAAGACTAAAGTGAAAGGAAGAGCTACAAGTTTTTGGGCTAAAGGACTAATGGTAATCTGTTTTTGTTGTACAGCCGTGTTGGTTGCATATGCCGGAGATGAATACAACGGGCGCATAAGAGGAAAAGTAACCACTCTGGATGGCAAGCCGGCAGCCTGGGTAACCGTTCAGATCAAAAATTCAACAGTTGCCACTTTAACCGATGAAGAAGGTTTTTTTATCATTAAAAACGTAAAACCGGGGCAATACATCATCAGTATTTCTTATACCGGCTTGCAAACCCAGGAAAAACAGGTAAATGTTGGGGAAGATGGGGTAGTGGAATTAGAAATTACTTTTAAAGAAACGGCCAGGCAATTAAATGAAATTATTATCGAAGGCAGAAGGAGTCCAAATCTGAAACCGGTTTCAGTGGGGAAACTGCCTGTTGCTCCAATGGATCTGCCGCAAAGTATAGCGGTAATAGGCCAAACGGTTATCCGCAATCAGCAGGCCCAGCGCCTGAGCGATGTGATCAGGAATGTGAACGGTGTTTACCTGTCTACTACAAGAGCCAGCACACAGGAAACTTTTTCAGCGCGCGGCTATCGTTTTTCTAACGATAATATGTATAAAAATGGAGCCAGGGTAAATTCGGGCGTAATGCCGGAAATAAGCTCCCTTGAAAAAGTGGAAGTACTCAAGGGCAGCGCCGCTATTTTATACGGCAGCGTGGCGCCCGGGGGCATCGTTAATATGGTTACCAAACAGCCAAAATTTGAATTTGGGGGAGAAGTTTCCATGAGAGCAGGAAGCTATGACTTATACAAACCCGCTTTTGATGTATACGGACCCGTGTCATCTAAAATAGCTTTACGGCTCAACGGCACTTACGAAAATGCCGGAAGCTACCGCGATAAAGTGAATTCTAAACGATATTATATTAACCCCTCTGTATTATTTAATCTGAACAAAAGAACCAGTTTACTGATTCAGGCCGATTATCTGAAACATGAGTTTACGCCGGATTTTGGAATTGGTTCTTTAGACAATACCATCATCTCTGATGTGCTCCGTTCCACTTTCCAGGGCGTTTCATGGCAATACAATAAAGCCAGCCAGGCAGCGGCTACCGCTACTTTAAAACACCAGTTCAGCGATGCCTGGAACCTTAACCTAACGGGTTCTTACCAATCATACAAAAGAGATTATTATTCAACCGAAAGAATACAGGCTGCCGCAAATGGCGATTGGGTTCGTCCGTTGAATAGAATCAATTCTGATGAAAATTATTACCTCGCACAGGCAGATCTTACCGGGAAATTCAAAACCGGTGGAATAGATCATACCATGCTGGCGGGTGTAGATGCAGATAAGTATTTTACTACCAGCTATACCTTCGATAACCCCAGAACCTACGATACCATTAATATACTGGATCACTCAAAATATGTCCAACGTACCGACATTCCGGATGCTGCAAAGGTAACAAGGGTACAAACACCGGTTAATCGTTTTGGGGCATATGTGCAGGATTTGATCAGTATTTCAAATCAATTAAAATTGCTGGCTGGCGTACGCTGGTCATATCAAAATTCGCAGGCTGCCCAAACCACTTACCTGGCAAAAGACAGCACGGTAAAAGGCAACGGTAAAAGCAATCAAGCCTTTTCGCCCAGGTTTGGCATAGTGTACAAGCCCCTTTCTCATACCGCAGTTTTTGCAAGCTATAGCAATTCTTTTTCTGTAAACAGCGGAACAGATGTGTTTGGCAATGCGCTTTCTCCTTCCCTTATTGATCAGTTTGAACTGGGCATAAAGAATGATTTCCTCAAAGGGTTATTATCAGTAAATGTTACCGCTTACCGCATCATCAACAATAACCTTGCGCAAACAGCGCAGTTTGAAGCAGATGGCGTTACCCCAAATAACAATACCGCATTGAAAGAACTGGCAGGACAAACGACCAGCGATGGTATTGAGCTGGATATTACCGGACATCCTGCAAAGGGACTGGATATTATAGCCGGTTACAGTTATAATAACATGCGTTACACTAAAACCCCCGATACAAAAGGAAGTTATATCGAAGGGGAAAGATTGGTTAATACGCCTGCCCATACTACCAATGCAAGCATTTTTTATAGTTTTAATAACCGTTTAAAGGGATTTAAAATAGGAGCATCCTTATTTTATGTTGGTAAACGCTTTGCCGGATGGAATAATACACATGAGCAATCGCAAAATTATTCCCGGTTAATAGCTGTGGATGGGTTTACCACTATTGATCTTTCGGCAGGTTATTCATTTAAAAAGATTTCTTTGCTGGCGAAGGTTTCCAACCTTACCAATACCTATAATTATTATGTACACGAAAACTACAGTATCAATCCTATACCGCCACGGCAGTTTATAGCTACGGTATCGTACAGGTTTTAATATAATATATTATGACAAATGCAATGAGGCCACCGGGAAACCGGTGGCTTTTTTGTTCACTTGCACTGTCACGCTTTTGGACTGATGGGAAATATTTCTACAATATTTCACCAGATGATCAAGGCCTGATAAAGATTAAGGAGGTGGCCGGTTTTTTGCTTGATACTATCGGGCGAAAAAAATACCGCTTACCGGATAATATATGATCATTGTTAATGAAGAAGAGATCATAAAGCTCCCTGAAAGAAAAATAGAAGCTATTGTTAACGATCCCGTTAAAAGCGCGGAAGCTGTTAACCTGGTATATGTTACAGACGCGCAACCGGGTATTTTAAGAGTGAAGAACGGGAAGGGCTTTTATTATGTACAGGGCGGGGCAAGAGTAAAAGACAAAAAACAGGTCCTCCGGATCAAAAGCCTCGTTATACCACCGGCCTGGGAAAATGTGTGGATCTGTACTTTAGAAAACGGGCACCTGCAGGCAACCGGGCTTGATATCCGCAAAAGAAAACAATACCGCTATCATCCCTTATGGAACACCTTAAGAAATCATACAAAATTTTATCGCCTGCATGCATTTGGTGAAGCTTTACCGGCCATCAGGCTGCAGTTGGAGAAAGACATTGCATTGCCCGGATTACCCCTGCAAAAAGTGCTGGCAACTGTGGTAACTTTAATGGAACGAACCAATATACGCATAGGCAGTAATTTCTATGAGAAACTATACGGCTCATTTGGATTAACCACTTTGAAGGATAGGCATGTTGCTGTTAAACAAAAAAAGATTACCTTTTGTTTTAAGGGTAAGAAAGGCGTTGAACATAATATTACAATCAAAAATAAAAAGTTGGCTGCTATTGTAAAGCAAT
>CAMPJQ010000494.1 GCA_946886925.1 uncultured Terrimonas sp. | reverse complement strand
CAGTAATAAAATATCGTGCCGTTTTAGAATATTGCGTTGTATTAATCTCAAAGGGAGGCTTATGGAGTAATTTTCTCTACAATTTAACAGGGCGTTTAAATTCAACTTTTTCCGGCGTTGCAATAGCGGAAAACATATATTGCAACAGGTAAAATTTTCTTCGGTCAAAAGAAAAACATTTGGTACAGCAGATCATTCACTATGGGTTTCATTTTATAGTTCCACTATTTATTGCCCTGTTGCTATACCGGCAACACTGGCTAAAGGCATATGGTATTTTGTTGCTGACGATGATAGTTGATACTGATCATCTGCTGGCTACGCCTGCATATGAAGCATGCAGGTGTAGTATAGGGCTTCATTTGTTGCATAGTTACCCTGCCATTGTCATTTACATTTTATTGTTGTTTTTTAAGCCCGTGAGGCTAGTGGCTATTGGGTTGGTGTGGCATATGGCTACAGATTATATGGATTGCCTTTTACAGGTAGTTTATTGTTAAGTCAATGCCATTGTTCCTGGGATGTACGAACAATGGCACAGGAAAATGGCTGAAAGGAAGCGATTTTAAAATATACCGCTCCGGAAATTTTGTTATGCTACGCTTCTTTCTTAACTTTTAACCATGTTGCTACCTGTGGTTCCTATATGGAAACATGCACCGTTTATACGCCTGCTTATCCCGCTGATGTTTGGGATAGTGCTACAATGGTATTCCCCCCTTTCCATAAAGAGCATGAGTATTATCGCAGGCATTACTTTTCTTTTTTTTCTGCTTGCACAATTGTTTCGCGGCTATTTTTTGTACCTGCATAAGTGGGTTTACGGTATTGTGCTTATGATTATGATTGTGCTGTTTGGCACAGCCATCACGCATTTTAAAAACATTACCCACCGGCAAAACTGGTTTGGACATTTGTATAACAACAGCACGGTTGTGGTTGCTGTTTTATCTGAACCATTAATTGAAAAGAACAAATCCTACAAAGCCGATGCTACAGTGTATGCCCTGTTACGGAATGATAGCGTAATTCAAACCAAAGGCAGCATCATTGTTTATTTTAAAAAAGACAGCAGTCTTTTATCCCAATTAGATCACGGTTCAACCATTGTTTTTAAAAAAAGATTGCAGACAATACAGAATTCCGGCAATCCCGGAGCCTTCGATTACAAGCGGTACTGTCTTTTCCACGGTATTACACACCAGGTGTATCTTACAGAAAATGAATTTACGGTAAACCCGGCGCACCCTCTGTCTGTATATACAACCCAAATGCAGCAGTCGCGTAACGGATTATTAGAAATATTAAAAAAATACATTCCGGGCAAGCGTGAAGCTGGGGTTGCAGAAGCCTTGCTCATTGGCTATCGCGATGACCTGGATCGCGACCTGGTACAGTCGTACGCCAACACCGGGGTAATACATGTTATTGCCATATCGGGTATGCACCTGGCCATGATATATGGACTCCTGGTTGTACTGCTGAAACCATTGCAGCAAAATGCAAAAACAAAATGGATAAGGGGATTGATCATACTATCTGTATTATGGCTGTTCACTTTACTTTCAGGAGCGGGTCCTTCTATTTTAAGAAGCGCTGTTATGTTCTCCTTTATCGTAGTGGGAGAAAGCATGCGCAGGAAAATATCTGTATATCATACTTTAAGCGCATCAGCATTTTTTCTTTTGTGCTGGAATCCTTTTTTCCTTTGGGATGTGGGCTTCCAGTTGTCTTATGCAGCGGTATTGAGCATCGTTATCTTTCTGCGTCCCATCACCCATTGGTTCTATTTTAAATATACTTTTGCCAATCATGTATGGAAGCTTGTTGCTGTTACGCTTGCCGCGCAAATTCTTACCACGCCTTTAAGCATTTATCATTTTCACCAGGTGCCAAATCTTTTCCTGCTCAGTAACCTGGTAATTGTTCCGCTTTCAGGGTTTATATTATATGGTGAAATCTTGCTTTGCCTGCTCTCCCTTTTTCCGGTTGTTGCTGTGTTGGCCGGTAAAATGCTTTCTGTTGTGCTGCGGATGATGAACGATTTTATAATCTTTGTAGATGGTATTCCTTTTGCTGTGAGCAATAATATTTTCATCTCCATTCTTCAAACCTGTTTATTGTATATTTTTATTGTTACAGTTACTATATGGCTAATGAAGGCAAAAAAGAAAATGCTGCCATATGCGGTAATGGCATTGCTGGCCTTTTCGCTATGCCGTATGCTGGATATTGGCTATAAGCAAAAGCAGCATAAGCTTATTGTATACAATATACCCCGCCATAGCGCTGTTGATTTTATAAGTGGAAGAAATTACTACTTTGCGGGGGATGAGGCTTTGGCAACCGATCCTTTTCTGCATAATTTTCATCTTAACTCTTCCCGGCTTTTATTCAGGATGCAGGCGGCAGATAGCCTTAAAAACATGAGAACAGTTTCACCCTTCTTCTATTTTAATAACAAACGTATTCTTTTACTTGATACAATTCCAGATCTGCCACATGTTGCGCCGCCGGTAGATGTGGATATCATTATTCTCTCTAAAAATGCAAATGTGCGTATTAGCCGTCTGGAACAGCTATTTCGCTGCCGGCAATATGTTTTTGACGCTTCCAGCCCGGCGTGGAAAATCCGTCAATGGAAAAATGACTGCGATAGTTTACATTTGCGCCGCCATTCGGTACAGGAAGATGGCGCCTTTATACTTGATTTATAACTTCAACTCCCTGAGGGGTAGCTATTATTGCCGCAGGGTGTACAGCAATATATAATATGCAAAAAAAGATCAGTTCCGCACTAATTTCCGTTTTTTATAAGGATGGACTTGAACCCGTTGTAAAAGAACTCCAGCGCCTTGGCATTACGATTTACTCCACGGGGGGCACTCAAAAATTTATTGAAGATCTTGGTATTTCCTGCGTACCGGTGGAAAACCTTACTACTTACCCTTCCATATTGGGAGGAAGGGTAAAAACCCTGCATCCGGCTGTTTTCGGTGGAATTTTAGGCCGCCGTAATGTGCCGCAGGATATGGCGGAAATGAAGGAATATAAAATTCCCGAAATAGACCTGGTGATCGTTGACCTGTATCCTTTTGAAGAAACACTGGCGCAGGCCAAATCGTCCTCCTTTACCGGAACTCCGGAAGAAGCGGAAAAAATGATCACCGAAAAGATTGATATCGGCGGGCCTTCTATGATCCGTGCCGCGGCAAAAAATTGCAAAGACCTGCTGGTTGTAGCGGCTAAAGATGATTATGCAGCATTGGTAACCCTGCTCTCCACGCAAAACGGGGAAACCAATTTTGAAC
>CAMPJQ010000493.1 GCA_946886925.1 uncultured Terrimonas sp. | reverse complement strand
ATTTGTCTAAATACCTGGTATTCCTGAGTGCCAGGTATTTATTTTATACAGGAATAAAACGTTTTTCTAATTTCGCGAAAATTTTACGACCATGAAAAAAATCTTACTTAGTGCTTTCCTTATTTCTTTTATTTTTACCACGGTACTACATGCACAGGATCCCACCGTATCAGAAATGCGGGATGCGGCCGGAAGAACGATCGCCAAAGACCCGAATGATACCATTCCCCAGGTTTGGAAAAAGGGCGGATTATTCAGTGTTAATGTAAACCAGGGCGCTTTAAGCAACTGGGCGGCGGGCGGCGACAAGTCATCTTTATCTGTTGCAGCACTGCTCAACTTATACGCTTTTTACAAAAAAGACAGGCATATCTGGGATAACACATTAGACATTGCTTATGGCTTTGTAAACACAACCAGCCTTGGAAGCAGAAAAGCAGACGACCGCTTTGATTTTCTTTCTAAATACGGATACCAGCTTGGCAAAGGAAACTGGTATGCCAGTGCATTGTTTAATTTCAGAACTCAGCTATCCAAGGGGTACGCTTATCCGAGTGACCAGCCCAAAGTGCTGACTTCTAATTTTCTTTCGCCTGCCTATATATTGCTTTCGCCGGGTGTAACATATCAGCCCAATGAAAATTTTTCCGTATCGCTTTCTCCTGCAACAGCAAGGTGGACGATCGTAAACGATGATGTATTATCTGATGCCGGCGCATTTGGTGTGGATCCGGGAGAAAAGGTAAAAACTGAATTCGGCGCTTTCGCTTCAGTAAATTACAAAGCCAATCTCAGCGAAAACGCATCTTATGTGGGACGGCTTGATTTGTTTTCCAACTACCTGAGTAACCCACAGAATATTGACCTTTATATGACCAATATGCTGCTGGTAAAGGTAAACAAACTGATTACGGTAAGCCTTTCGCTGGATATGATTTATGATGATGATGTAAAAACAATTGATGCAGATGGTAATCCGCGTGGTCCAAAACTTCAGCTCAAAGAGCTGATGGGCATTGGTTTATCTTATCGTTTTAAAAACTGATTTTCGTTTCTTACATTTGCTGCGTCCCGTTTCGGTTACAACATATAAAACCGGCGGGACGTAGTATTTAAATGTTGCATAGTGAATACAGAATCATACCAGATCAAACTCCCCCAATTTGAAGGTCCTTTTGACCTTTTATTATTCTTTATTGAAAGGGATGAACTTGACATTTATGATATACAGATCACAAAGATCATCAATGATTTTGTAACCTACATGCACGGTGCGGAAGATTTAAGTATAGAATTGAGCAGTGAGTTCATACTTTTTGTATCTACACTTATGCGAATTAAAGCAAAAATGCTGCTGCCCCGCAAGGAAATAGATGAGCAGGGTAATGAAATTGATCCACGCCAGGAGTTGATTGATAAATTGCTTGAATACAAACGGTTTAAGGAAGCTTCCTTAAAAATGGCAGAAATGGAAGCGATTCGCATGCTGATGGTAAAGCGGGGTAATATTCAGAAAGAAATGGTGCAGGTGGGTGAAGATGCAGGTGAAGGTACCGAAATACAAAACATTACCATGTTTAAGCTGATGAAGGCTTTTGAACGGGTAATGCAACGGTTGCATGATCGCAATAACAAGCCGCAGCACGTGGTGTATAATTATCATTATACCATGGAAGGCAGCAGGGAATATATGCTTGATATGGTACATGCTGAAAAAACAGCGGCATTTGAAAAGATATTTGAAATTTGTGAGAACCGTATACACGCCATCTTTCTTTTTCTTTCTTTACTTGAACTGGTGCAACAAAAATACATGAGCATCATTACCGGTGAAGGCAGAAATAACTTTATTGTGGAATGGAATGAAAACAGGGAAGAACTGATATCCCTTGATGAAGCAGGGGAATGAGGGATGAGCTTTCAGGTATGAGTTTTAGCGATCAGCTATCAATTCATCTATTATTAGTATTATTCACACCAATAGCTGACGGCTGAGGGCTGATAGCATAGCTGAATGCTAACCATTACCTTTGCAAAACATTTTTACAACCCAAACGGCTACCATTTATTGCATGAAATCGAACACTGTCCTTTTATTTTTTTTTCTGCTGCCCCTTTTTTGTGTTGCGCAGGATAGCCCTTTGCAATGGGAGGCAAACAGCAAAAAAAACAGTGCCAAGTCCTATACGATTACGATAAAAGCTACTCTTCCCGAAAAATGGCAGGTGTATGCAGATTCTATTACTGACCTTGAATTGGGAGGATTGCACATAAGCTGGGACAACGACAATATTCAAAAAGACGGAAAAACTACTGCAAGCCCTGCGGCAACAACAATAAAGGATCCCATTTTTGAAAATCGGGAACTACGTGTATATACCGGCGATTTTACAATCACCCAAAAAATAACCATTACAGGCGATGTTCCGGCGTCGCTTAAAATAGCATTACATGGATTTGCTTCAAACGACGAGTCCTTTATTCCACTCGAAGAAACAAAGAACATACAATTCGAAGGTGGCATAGCGCCAGTTGCAGCCGGACAGATTAAATTGAAGAGTGTGGATCTTAAACATCCTGTATTGCCTTGCGGCGATGCGCATGCAACGGGGCAAAGCCTGCTCACTGTTTTTTTCCTGGGCCTTGTGGGGGGAATAATTGCACTGCTTACACCGTGCGTGTTTCCTATGATCCCCGTTACTGTTTCTTTTTTTACCAACAGGGCATCCAATAAAAACCAGGCCATACGCAACGGTATATTATACGGTTTTTTTATTTTCCTGATTTACGTTCTAGCCAGTATCCCATTTCATGTTATCGGCAATGTGCAGCCCGAAATATTTAATAATATTTCAACCAATGCATGGCTCAATGTTTTTTTCTTTGCCGTTTTCATCTTTTTTGCTATTTCATTTTTTGGTTATTTCGAAATAAATCTGCCTGCTGGCATTGCTGGTAAAGCAGATGCAAAAAGTAGTTTCGGCAGCATAAGTGGCATATTCTTTATGGCGCTAACCCTTGTTATTGTATCTTTTTCATGCACCGGTGTAATATTAGGCACTTTGCTGGTAGGTACCGCTTCCGAAGGTGCCTGGTCGCTTACCACCGGCATGGCAGGATTTGGAACTGCCCTGGCATTGCCTTTCGCGTTGTTTGCCATGTTTCCCAACTGGTTAAAATCGCTGCCCAAAAGCGGCGGGTGGCTGGATACGGTAAAAAAAATACTGGCATTCGTGGAACTGGCACTGGCTTTCAAGTTTCTTTCCAATGCCGACCTTGTGGAACACTGGGGCTTGTTGAAACGTGAAGTATTTATAGGCAT
>CAMPJQ010000492.1 GCA_946886925.1 uncultured Terrimonas sp. | reverse complement strand
GCTTAATTACGATCGTACTTTTGGCGATCACACTTTTAACTTTCTTGCCGGTATAAACAGGGAAACGGTGAATGGTGATTTTTTTAATGCCTACAGGCGTTATTTCATATCTACAGCAGTAGATCAGATGTTTGCCGGCGGTGATGCGGAAAAGAACAATGGAGGCGGCGCTTATCAGCGCGCCAGGTTAAGTTATTTTGGCCGTGTGGGATATAACTTCCAGGAAAAATACATGGCAGAATTTTTATGGCGTTACGATGGTTCCTATATGTTTCCCGAGCAAAGCCGCTTTGGATTTTTCCCGGGTATTCTTGCAGGATGGAGAATTTCTGAGGAAAACTTCTTTAAGGATAATGTGCCCTTTATCAATAATTTAAAGCTTAGGGGATCTTACGGGCAGATGGGAAATGACCAGGTATTTTTTAATGGTGCATTACAGGAATACCAATACCTCGCTACATATGGGTTCGACAGAACTTATATTATTGACGACAAACTTGCAAAAGCTATTTACGAAAGGCGCGTACCCAACTACGATTTTACCTGGGAGGTAGCTAATAATTTAAACATAGGACTCGAAGGTACTTTGTGGAACAACAGGATCAACTTTGAGTTTGATTACTTTTATAATAAACGTGATCAAATCTCTATACAAAAACAAGGATCTACGCCTTCCAGTTCCGGTATTACCAACCTTCTACCGCCGGTAAATCTTGGTAAAGTAGATAATAAGGGATGGGAATTTAAAGTAGGCTACAATGGCCAGGCTGGAGATTTTACCTATAGCGTTAGTGTAAACGGCGGCTACGCTAAAAATAAAGTTGTGTTCTGGGATGAACCACCAAGTGGCCCTGAATGGCAAAGATCAACAGGGCACTCTATTGGCAGCAACGGATATGCTTTCCTGGCTTTGCAGTATGATGGTGTTTTCAGGGATCAGAAAGAGATTGATGCCAATACGATTGATTACTCAAATATTGGCGGTACTAATTTAAGACCCGGAGATATGAAGTTCAGGGATGTTGATGGTGATAGTAAAATTACCGCTGATGACAGGGTGAGATTAGACAAAACCCGTGACCCCACTTTTACGGGAGGTATTAATATTAATGTGGGATACAAGAATTTCGATTTGTCTATCTTATTCCAGGGTGCTACCGGCGGGTTATTGTTTTTTGGTACGGAATCGGGCGATATAGGTAATTACCTGCAATATTCTTACGATCATCGCTGGTCTATCGAAAATCCAAGCAGCACGGATCCGCGTTTAGCCAATCGCAACAACACCTATTATTCCGGTGGTACAGGTGGAGCAAACACCTACTGGTTAAGAAACAGTAATTATATCCGGTTAAAAAATATAGAAATCGGTTATAATCTCTCCCCTGAAATAGGCAAGCGCGTAGGCATCAGCAATTTCAGGGTTTATGCCAATGGGTTGAACCTGATTACCTGGGATAAAATGAAAATATGGGATCCTGAGTCAGTAAGCGGCAGTGGACAGTACTATCCCCAGGCCCGGCTTTTAAACCTCGGTTTCAGAGTAACCTTTTAAATGATTAACTATGACACGAAGATTGAATAAGATATCACTTGTAATCATTATTGCACTTGTATCGTTTGCCTGCAATAAAGATTTTTTAAATACCAAGCCTTTGGGAGAAGTTTCGTCTGAGGATGTATGGAAAGACGGCGCGCTTACCGAAGCATTTGTAACCGAAATTTACAATGGATTGGAGATGGGCGGATTTAATGAGCAAATGTTAGCCTCCCTTACCGATGAAGCTGTATTTACCCACACCGGAAGAAGCATTAATACGGTTAACGAAGGAAGCTTAAGCCCTTCCAATACCGGCTGGGTACATGTTACTTATAACTGGTCATCCATGTACAGCAGGATCCGGTCGTGTAATGTAGCACTTGAGAATATAAGAACTGCCACCTTTGATAACCAGCCTTTAAAAGACAGGCTAAATGGCGAAGTCCATTTCCTGAGAGGGTATTATTATCACCAACTGGTGAGGTATTATGGGGCTGTACCATTGGTAGACAAGGCTTATGGGTTGGATGAAGATTATACTATTGCCAGGAATACTTTTGAGGAATGTGTGAATTTCATTGTTAAAGAATGTGACTCAACCGTAATATTATTAAATGGCGTTGATATGCCAAAAGGAAGAGCTACTGCGAATGCGGCTTTAGCATTAAAATCACGAATATTATTGTATGCAGCCAGCGATATGCATGATATCCCCACGTTACAGGCAAAAACAACATTACTTGACAATTTTTCCACTCCTGAAGTATTAGGCTATACCAGCGGCGACAGGAATGCCCGTTGGCAGGCCGCTAAAGATGCCGCAAAAGCAGTTTTGGATGCTGCAGGCGGTGGGGATAAACTGGATCTTACTGCTCCGGTTTCGGCGGAAGAAGGGAAAAACAACTACATGTCTATCGCAATGGGAGGAGGCAGCGGCGCACCCGGAGTAGACCCTTCAGCAGAAAAAGAAATCATTTTTGGAAGATATTTTGTTCCGGAAAAAGGTGAAGGCGGCCAACAGCAGGGTTTATATAATGGCCCTAATGGCTATCACAACTGGGCCGGTAACACGCCCATTGGGTTACTGGTAGATGATTACGAAATGATGGATGGTTCAAAATTTTCATGGAGCAATCCTGTACATAAAGCAGATCCATACCAGAACAGGGATCCCCGGTTATATGCCAGTATTCTCTATGATGGTGCCGGCTGGAAACCACGTGATCTTATTTCCGGCAATGCAGATCCTGCCAACCAGATTCAAACGGGCCAATATGATTTGAAGGTAAATGGTACACTGGTCAATTTTAATGGACTGGATACCCGCAGCAGTTCTATAGAAGACTGGAATGGTAGCCGCACTGGTTATTATGTAAGAAAATTTATTGATCCCGATCCGGGCATCGTGGATAACAATACCAGGCAGTTCATCCCATGGCCTTTCTTCCGCTATACCGAAGCCGTATTTAATTATGCGGAAGCTTGTATGGAACTAGGCCAAGATGCTGAAGCCAGGGATTGGTTGAATAAAATACGATTCAGGGCGGGAATGTCAGCACTTACCGAATCGGGCGCCGCACTGAAGGAACGCTATAGAAATGAAAGAAGAATAGAAATGGCTTATGAAGAGCAACGTTATCACGATGCACGCCGCTGGTTGATTGCTCCGGCAACATTGGGAAGAAAAATTACATTTATTAATATAGTCGGCAAATTTAAACCAGGTAAAGAATTAAGCGGTACATACCGATACGATAAAACCATTTATAACTATACCTATACGC
>CAMPJQ010000491.1 GCA_946886925.1 uncultured Terrimonas sp. | reverse complement strand
AATTAGTATAAAATGATTTAATATAAGCGGTACTGAAAAACGAATTAGCTAAAAAAGCTGCATGCGTCTGGATAGAGACAGGTTTATGGGCTTATGAGTTGCAATCTGAGTGCAAACGATATGTTATTTTCCCGAAACTGTGCCTTAGACGATTGGCAAAGGTAATACACAGAATTTTCATCTCATAGTGTTTAGAACAAAAAGACCTAAAAAAAGCAAAATAAAATGTGTAATTAACATTTCTGAATAATGCAAACGATTGCGCTGAGCAGGGCATCCTGTAGTGTCTTGTTTAACCTATGTGGTTAAGTCCGGCATCAACGTTCTTTAACAGTACAATTCGGACTTTTCTTTAAGGTAAATAGTTATACGCTATCTGGATTTATATGCTGGAATGTCCGCCAGACCTGACGTTCGCCCATGCCGGTATGGACGGAGGCAGGTACAAATTATTAATTTGTAGCATAAATATAAGGTTCTATTGCTTCAAAGTAATGAGTCATTGTATATTCGCGATATGATCATAGATTTTCGTTCAGATACGGTTACCCGGCCAACCCCGGGCATGCTGGAAGCCATGATGAAAGCCGATGTAGGGGATGATGTTTTTGGTGAAGATACCACTGTAAATAACCTGGAAGCCTTTGCAGCGGATATGTTTGGAATGGAAGCGGGTATTTTTTGCGCAAGTGGCACCATGACAAATCAAATTGCCATAAAATGCCATACACAACCTGCTGAAGAAGTGATCTGTGAAAAAGAATCGCACGTTTACCAGTATGAAGGTGGTGGCATAGCTTTTAATTCGGGCTGCCAGGTTAAGCTCATCGAAGGCAACCGGGGACGCATAACAGCAGAAGAGATCCGTGCGGCCATCAATCCTGATGATGTACACAAACCACCCAGCAGGCTGGTGAGTCTTGAAAATACTTCAAACCGCGGCGGGGGAAGCTGCTACGATATACACGAAATAGAAAAAATAAGGGAATTGTGCGATCAGCAGAATTTACAACTGCATTTAGACGGAGCCCGGTTATTTAATGCGATGGTAGCCCGTAATGAAGCTCCTGCAGTTTATGGAAAATTATTTGACAGCATATCCATTTGCCTGAGCAAGAGTTTGGGTGCACCCGTTGGCAGCATATTGGTAGGTAAAAAAGAATTTATTCATAAAGCGCGGCGCATACGCAAGCTTTTGGGCGGAGGCATGCGCCAGGCGGGTTACATGGCAGCAGCCGGCTTATATGCATTGCAGCACCAGGTTAGCAGGTTAAGTGAAGATCACCGGCATGCACAGCAAATAGCAAAAACATTGCAGGGGCAGCATTTTGTAAAAAGTATAATGCCTGCAGAAACCAATATCATCATATTTGAAGTGAATCCTCTGTATACCTCCAGGCAGATCACAGAAAAATTAAAAGAAAAGGGAGTGCTGGTATACGCCATTTCGCCTACGCGTGTACGTATGGTACTACACCTGGATGTTACGCCTGCTATGGTAGGCCAGGCCTGTGCTGTTGTGGCCCGCTTGCAGTTAGATGGAAGAGATAACGGATTTGAGATTTGATATTTAAGATTTAAGATGTCCTTGAAGTTGGGGAAGTTTATGGTTTTAGTTTATCGTTTGGAGTTTCCTTGGATTGGAAATTTGTTTGTCTTTTGTGATTTGGCTCTTGTAGCTTAGTTCCTGATGCTTTTCCCCCGGGTAATTGCAGGACTTCCTATCTTTGGGTAAATCAATCACATATGTCATTTCCTCATGTAAACCCGCTTCAAACTGCCGCATGGAAAGCCCTTGGGGAGCATTATGCTGCCATGCACAGTAAAAAAATAAAGGAACTGTTCAAAGATAACCCATCGAGGTTTGAGCAATATTCAATTTCTTTTGAGGATATTTTATTCGATTATTCCAAGAATATAGTTGATGAAAAAACGCTTTCATTGCTTTTTAGCCTGGCTGAGGAATGCCGTCTGAAAGATGCCATAGCGGCGATGTTTAACGGGGAAAAGATCAATCAGTCGGAAGATCGTGCCGTACTGCACACCGCTTTACGTAATTTTTCGGGGAAACCGGTTATTACGGACGGGAAGGATGTTATGCCCGGTGTACAGCATGTATTGGCACAGATGAAAAAATTTGCCAGCCGTATACATAGTGGTGAATGGAAGGGCTATACGGGCAAAAAAATAAAGTATATCGTTAATATTGGTATTGGTGGCAGCGACCTGGGCCCCGTAATGGTTACGGAGGCATTAAAGCCATATTGGGCAGAGGGAATACAAGCCTTTTTTGTGTCGAATGTTGACGGCACTCATATTGCTGAAACTTTAAAAAAAGTAACACCCGGGGAAACTCTTTTTCTTATCGCTTCGAAAACTTTTACTACGCAGGAAACCATGACCAACGCACACACAGCAAGGAACTGGTTTTTACAAACTGCCAAAGATGATAAACAGGTGGCCAAACATTTTGTAGCCCTGTCTACCAATGAAAAGGAAGTAGTGGCTTTTGGGATTGACAAAACCAATATGTTTGAATTTTGGGATTGGGTAGGCGGCCGCTATAGCCTTTGGAGCGCTATCGGGCTTTCTATTGTACTTACTATAGGCTATGATAATTTTGAACAATTGCTGAAAGGTGGATATACTACCGATCTTCATTTTCAAAGCACGCCATTTGAAAAAAATATACCTGTTGTTATGGCACTTGTAGGACTATGGTACACCAATTTTTTTGGTACGCAAACAGAAGCCATACTTCCTTATGATCAGTATATGCATCGCTTTGCCGCCTATTTTCAACAGGGCAATATGGAGAGCAATGGCAAATATGTTGACCGCAATGGTAAAAGAACTACTTATTCCACCGGCCCTGTTATATGGGGTGAACCGGGAACCAATGGGCAGCATGCGTTTTACCAGTTAATTCACCAGGGCACCGTTCTTATTCCCTGCGATTTTATTGCACCGGCCATCAGCCATAATCCTGCCGGTGATCATCACCCGAAGTTATTATCCAATTTTTTTGCTCAAACAGAAGCGTTAATGAATGGAAAAACAAAAGAAGAGGTGGAAGGTGAGTTGGACAAATTAACCGAGGCACAAAAGGATAAACTTGTACCCTTCAAAATTTTTGAAGGCAACAGGCCCACCAATTCATTTTTAATTAAAAAAATTACACCATACAGTTTGGGTCAGTTGATTGCATTGTATGAACACAAAATTTTTGTACAGGGTGTAATATGGAATATTTTCAGTTTTGACCAGTGGGGGGTAGAATTAGGGAAACAATTGGCCAATAAAATTTTACCGGAGTTGCAGGATAATCAAAAA
>CAMPJQ010000490.1 GCA_946886925.1 uncultured Terrimonas sp. | reverse complement strand
AACCAGTAATGATGTAAATGTAAGCGGATTTTTAAACATGCTTGTAGCTGCAAGAGATGCTAATGTGAAACGGTTTGTTTATGCAGCAAGTTCTTCCACATATGGTGACTCTGAATCTTTACCTAAAATTGAAGATAAAATAGGAAAACCCCTTTCTCCTTATGCTATAACCAAGTATGTGAATGAATTATATGCAGATATTTTCAGTAAAACTTATGGAATAGAGACCATTGGATTAAGATATTTTAATGTTTTTGGTAGAAGGCAGGACCCGAATGGTGCATATGCCGCTGTTATTCCTAAATTTGTAATGCAGTTCATGAATTATGAAAGCCCGGTTATTAATGGAGATGGTAATTATTCGCGTGATTTTACTTACATTGATAATGTTATCCAAATGAATGAGCTCGCTATGCTTGCAGAAAATGCTGAAGCAGTAAATACAGTTTATAATACGGCTTTTGGAGACAGGACAACTTTGAATGATTTAGTAGGATATCTTAAAAATTATCTTTCGGATTTTGACCCAGAGATAAAAAATGTAGAAGTTAAGCATGGCCCTAACAGGGCAGGGGATATTCCACATTCCCTTGCGAGTATTGATAAAGCTAAAAACTTATTAGGATACGCGCCGAAATACTCATTAGAAGGCGGGTTGAAAGAAGCTGTAAAATGGTATTGGGAAAATTTAAAGTAAAACTAATCAATAAGATACAAATCATATAAGATATGAGGATTGCAGTAATTGGACTTGGGTATGTGGGACTGCCACTTGCAAGATTATTTGCTACGAAGTACCCTGTAGTAGGTTTTGATATAAATCAGTCACGTGTAGATGAACTTAATTCTGGTAAAGACAGTACCCTTGAAGTAGAGGACGAATTACTTCAGTCTGTCTTAACTAAAGAAGTACCTTTAGATTCCGGACTTTATTGCTCTACTCATTTACAAGATATAAAAGATTGTAATTATTATGTTGTCACAGTTCCAACCCCTGTAGATAAAAATAACAGGCCGGACCTTACGCCACTTTATAAATCAAGCGAAACAGTTGCTAAGGTTTTAAAGAAGGGAGATATTGTAGTTTATGAATCTACAGTTTATCCGGGAGTTACTGAAGAAGAGTGCGTACCTGTTTTAGAAAAGATCAGCGGGCTTAAATTTAATGAAGATTTTTTTGCAGGATATTCACCGGAAAGGATTAACCCCGGAGATAAAGAACATACAGTAGAAAAAATTCTTAAAGTTACTGCAGGTTCTACGCCTGAAGTTGGTAAAAAGGTTAATGAGCTTTATAAATCAGTAATTTCCGCAGGAACTCATTTAGCCCCAACTATCAAAGTGGCTGAAGCAGCTAAAGTTATAGAGAATTCACAAAGGGATATTAATATTGCTTTTGTTAACGAGCTTTCTAAAATATTTAATTGCATGGATATCGATACACATGCGGTTTTAGAAGCAGCTGGAACAAAATGGAACTTTCTTCCCTTTAAGCCTGGCCTTGTAGGCGGGCATTGTATAGGGGTTGATCCTTATTACCTGGCACAAAAAGCTCAGGAAGTAGGCTACCATCCTGAAATAATATTAGCTGGTAGAAGGCTTAACGATAGTATGGGTGAGTATGTAGCTTCACAGGTCGTAAAGCTAATGATTAAAAGAGGAATTGTGGTAAACGGTGCAAAGTTGCTTATGCTGGGTATTACATTTAAGGAAAACTGTCCGGATGTCAGGAATACCAAAATTGTAGATGTGATTAAAGCACTGCGTGAATACAGTATTGACGTTACAGTTTATGATCCCTGGGCAAGCCCTGCAGAAGTTATGCATGAGTATGGGCTTACTACTACTGACAAATTGCCAAAAGAAAAATTTGACGCTATAGTTCTTGGGGTTGCCCATAAAGAGTTTATTAATATGGATTATGATGCTTTAAAAAGCCAAAGTTGCATTATTTATGATGTGAAAGGTATATTGGGTGATAAAGCTGACGGTAAATTATAATTATGACAGTTAAAAATATTTGTTGCATAGGTGCAGGTTATGTGGGCGGACCCACAATGGCTGTGATTGCCTATAAATGCCCTGATATTAAAGTTACTGTTGTAGATTTAAACGAATCAAGGATAGCTGCCTGGAATGATTCTGATGTAAATAATATTCCTGTTTATGAGCCGGGACTTCCTGAAATTGTAAGTTCCTGCCGGGGGAAAAATTTATTTTTTTCAACCGATGTTGAAAAAGCTATCGATGAGGCGGAGATGGTATTTATATCAGTTAATACCCCTACAAAAACTTATGGGCTTGGTAAGGGGATGGCGGCTGATTTAAAATACATAGAACTTTGTGCAAGGCAGATAGCAGCTGTTGCAAAGACAGATAAAATTGTGGTTGAAAAATCTACACTGCCCGTTCGTACAGCAGAAGCAATTAAAAGTATATTAGATAACACGGGTAATGGGGTAAAATTCCAGATACTTTCAAATCCTGAATTTCTTGCGGAAGGTACTGCTGTACAGGATTTATTAAATCCTGACCGAGTTTTAATAGGTGGAGGCAGTAATGCAGAAGGTAAAGCAGCTATACAGGCTTTGGTAGATATTTATGCTTCGTGGATTTCGAAAGCAAATATACTCACAACTAATTTATGGTCTTCAGAACTTTCTAAGCTCACAGCAAACGCTTTTTTGGCTCAACGCGTATCTTCTATAAATGCCATATCTGAATTGTGTGAAAAAACAGGTGCAGATGTTAATGAAGTAGCTAAGGCTATAGGGATGGACAGCCGTATAGGGTCTAAGTTCCTTAAAGCTTCTGTAGGTTTTGGAGGATCGTGTTTTCAGAAAGATATATTAAATTTGGTATATATAGCAAAATCCTATGGACTTAAGGAAGTAGCGGATTACTGGGAGCAGGTGATTATAATGAACGATCATCAGAAACAGCGTTTTGCAGCTAATATTGTAAAAACATTATACAATACTGTTTCCGGCAAAAAAATTACTTTTTTAGGCTGGGCCTTTAAGAAAGACACTAATGATACAAGGGAATCGGCTGCAATCTATGTGGCTGACTACTTATTGAATGAACAAGCAAGGATATCAGTTTTTGACCCAAGGGTAGAGGCAAAAGCGATGTATAATGATTTGAATTATTTACAGAGCAGAAGTCCTGATGAAAATAGTAATAGCCTTGAGGTATTAAATAATCCGTATGAAGCATGCAAAGATGCTCATGCTATTGCGATTCTGACAGAATGGGATGAGTTCAGGGATTATGATTGGGAAAGGATATATAAAAACATGAAAAAGCCTGCTTTTATATTTGACGGGCGAAATATTTTAGAT
>CAMPJQ010000489.1 GCA_946886925.1 uncultured Terrimonas sp. | reverse complement strand
GGAATACATCCAGGAAAGCAAAAAATTTATCGTTCTCCGCAATTTTATAACCAGGAATCTCCCCGGCTATGATCTTTGAAAATATTGTCATACCACCAAATAGTTTTGATTTGAATGAAAGCAAATAATAGTAGATGCGTTTCAGCATTCCTTGCTGTTTCTCCTGCAAATTTATCAACTTATAATAAAATAAATCCCGCCTCTGGAGCGAGACAGGATTTATGCGGTTTTATTGAGCAATGCTCAGATATAGAATCCGCCTTTGTGCTTATAATGCTTAACCCGGTTACAATCTTTTTTAGAAACTGCACAGGATGACAACGTAAATAAAACTACCGCCATTGCGATAAAGCAAAGAAAGATATTCTTCATTTTATAAATTTTTGAGAGTACGGGAAAGTGTTACAGGAAAATCAAAAAAAGGATCGGTAGAGTTTCTTCATCGTGCAGGAGATAAAAGTAATAATTTATCTCCGTTATAAAAGAAAAGAACATGCTTTTCTTGTTACCGGGCTTATCATCCGCCCCTATTATCGTAAAACCACTAATTTATCTACATTTATACCCTTAAAAACTTAAACCACTTATCATGAAACATGTTTTTTTCTTACTTAGTGCTGCAGTGTGCCTGCTGACTGCCTGCAACAACAACAACAAAAAGCCCGGTGTTACGGTTACCAGTGAAGACGGGAAAACAACTACTACTGTTCAGCCCAACGACCTTGCAAAAGTTTCGGATGATTTTCAGAAGAAAACAGAAGAATTACAAAAATTATCTCCTTACACACTTGACCAGATGAAGGCCTTGTTGCCAGAAGAATTAGCTGGCGCAAAACGTTCAAAATTTTCCGCTAATAGTGCAATGGGAGCAGCCTATGCTGAAGGAGAATACCCGATCAATGATTCCGCCAGTGTTGAATTAAAGATCTTTGATTGTGCAGGGCAGGCTGGTGCAGGTATTTATAGTATGCAATACCTGGGGTTGATGAACTTTCAATCTGAAAGTGATGATGAATACACAAAGACCAGTGAATTCAAAGGTGGCAAAATGGTAGAGCATCATAACAAAAGAAACAACCGCTCTATGCTAACTTACCTGTCAGGCGACCGGTTGCTGGTAACCCTGGAAGGAAGAAAGACAGGCGTAGACCTGTTAAAGCAGGTAGCCGGAAATTTGAATTTGAAATAATCAAATCATTGTATTTGTATTGCAAAACACCCTGTATGGCAGGGTGTTTTTTTATGTCTTAAAAAATTGAATTAAAGCCTGGAATAACTTTTTTATTAGTTCATTCCTTTTTCAAACCGGTTGCCGCTATATTCAATCCCGGTTCAAATTTTTCACCCATCAACGCCGCAATAGTCTCCGCCATTTGCGCCTGGTACAATTGCATATCTTCTTTCATTTCACCCAGTGGTTCAATAGTTGGGCCGATCAGCGCCAGCCAGGTTTGTGAGGAGCCGCGGATAAATGAACTGTGTGATGACCAGTTTTTATCGCGGCTACCGCGTCCATGATCCGTGGTGATGATAAAGCTGGTATTGTCTTTATATCCCGGTGTAGTTTGCACCCAATGCCATAATTCCGCCAGCATCCGGTCCACTTTATTGGCTTGTTCCAGGTATAGGTCATAACGGCCGCTATGTGCATACTCATCTGTTTCTCCCAATCCCAGGAACATCACTTTAGGTTGATGCTGTTGTATATATTCTTTAGCGGTTAAAAAAGTAAGCAGATCGTGTCTTGTACCGCCTTTATTATAAACTGCTTCTGACTGCACTTTGTTAATAAGAGATTGCTTTTCCGAAATTGACTCGTCATTTATATTTTCATAACCACTGTTGATCATCATGCCATTTCTTTCTTCATTTAAGATATACGGAAAAACATCCCAGGAAGTAAAAGCCACTACCTTTCCTTTGAATTCTTCTTTTGTATCGAGCCATTCCAGCACATTCACATTTTTATTCTGCTTCTTTTTGTTGGAGGAAACCAGCAGATCGGTATTGCCTGTAAATATTTCATTGTAGCCGGGATAAGAGAAGGTATAAATATTAGCTGTGTTTACTTTATTATCAAAATTTCTATTACCATACAACTGTCCTTTTTTGGCGAGTATGTTCCAGAAAAAAGGCATCAGTTTCTGACGCCTCTCCATTTCATTGTCTGCCCAGTACAGCATTTTCATGGTAGCTGTATCCTGTGTATGTCCTGTATCATTAATAAGAGAAGCATCCGCGCCGGTAAAAATTTCCTGCCATCGAAACCCATCAATGGTAATGATAAAAAGATTTGGACTGGGTTTTCCTGCAAAAAATTCCTTTGGTTTCGCTTGTTGAGAAGATAGCAGGTAATTTCCGGGTTGCAGCAAAGGCAAAGCTGAAAAAAGAATGATACAGGTTAAAATGTTTTTCACTTACGGAGGTTTTGCAAAGAAAGAAAGTGAATATGAACAGGGTGTTAAGCGGTGGTCACCTTATTGTTAAAAGAGAAACCCCATCCCGAGCCTTTCCGATTTCCCTCTTTATTTTCATCACACAGACTTAATACTCCGTTAACACTAAGTTTAAATAAGATGATAATCTTTACTAAACCACTGGAATGCAAAAACGCTCCGTTGATGTTGTAGTAGTATCAGATCTGCACCTGGGCACATACGCCTGCCGTGCTAAAGAATTCGTCGCTTATCTCAAAAGCATATCTCCACGCCTGCTGATCCTTAATGGCGATATCATTGATGGCTGGCAATTCAGCAAGCATTATTTTCCAACTGTTCATATGGCCGTGATACAGGAGATCTTTCACCTTCTTTCCAACGGCACAAGAGTGATCTATATTACCGGCAATCATGATGAAATACTCCGCCGCTATTCTGATATACACTTAGGCAATTTTCAACTCACCGATAAAGTAGTTATTGAGATCAATGGCAAAATGACCTGGGTCTTTCATGGCGATGTATTTGATCATACGACCAAAGGCCAGGCAAAACTCTGGACCAAACTGGGAAGCAATGGCTATGCATCGCTGCTTGCCTTCAACGGCTTTATCAACAAGCTGATGAAACTGATCGGTAAGAAAAAACTATCATTATCTAAAAGGATCATGCAGGAATTTCATAAAAGAATGGTCAATATCGAAGCCTTTGAAAACATGATAGCGGAACTGGCTATCGAAAATAAATACGACAGTGTTATCTGCGGTCATATTCATCAGCCGCAAGCGTCCCTGAATCGACCGGAGCACCTGATAGCTTGTCGTCAAATATTCAAAGTCGTCGCGCTCGATCAGACCTGCATCGCGCAAGGCGCCAAGCGCGTCGATCGTATTTGGTTGGCGGATCGTTGCGTGCT
>CAMPJQ010000488.1 GCA_946886925.1 uncultured Terrimonas sp. | reverse complement strand
CTTTTACAGAATTTAAAGCAAGTGAAAAAATAATGGGATACATTACCGATGCAAAAAAACCAACCAGCGGGAAGGCCACCAGCGCTGCTTTGCCGGGTCCGAATAACGCCAGGGTTAAGCATACCAGCGCCAGCGCCGTAAAAAGGATCAATATTTTCCGGCTATCCATCAGCTTAACCAGCAAAAGCCCCAATATTCCGCCCGCTGTCATCAACCCCCAGAAATAAGCTACAATTTCCGCTCCTGTAGTTTGCGGGTCGTAGCCGTGGTAGGCAAACAGGAACTGTGAAATCCAGTTGGCTACTCCCTGCTCAGCGCCTACATAACAAAATAGTGCGATGAAGTACAGGATAACCACCTTCTTTTTAAACAGATCAATATAAGTTTGAAAAGCACCTGCCTTTTCATCCTGGCTCAGCTCCACTTTAGGGAAGCGGGAAACGAGGATAATAGCGATCATTGCCAGCGAAATTACTGCAAACAGCCAGTACAGCGATATCCACGGAAGATCCACCGGTGTAAGCCGTTGTATCAGGCCCATTAAGGCGGTTGAGGCTTCCTGCCCCTGGAGTTCAGATACCATGCCGGAATATACCAACGGGCTTACAAATGACGCAAGCCCGAATATCAATTGCGCCAGGATAGAATTGAACGCGTAGTTTTCCTCACCGCCTGCAGTGCGGAGCAGCGGATTAATAACCACCTGCAATATGGCCATACCACAGCCGATCAAAAACAACGACAATACGGCATTGAGATAATTGGGCGAAAGAGCAAGGAGCAGCGATCCCAAAAACGCAACCAAAAACGCCGCCGCCATCATCTTCTTTTCGTGGTACTTTTCAAGCAGCATACCCGAAGGGATAGACATTACCCCATAAGCAATAAAAAAAGCAAAAGGAAGCAAAGCAACAAGTGTAAGGCTCAGGTCAAACCCTTTAATGATATCAGGAATCAGCGGCCCGGTAATATTGGTTAGAAAAGAGATTACAAAAAAAGTGAGCAAAATCAGTCCCACTGTGTAATTGCTGCGATTCATTTCAGGTATTTAAGGCTGGTTAAAAAAATTTGATTTGCAACTTAACGAGAAATCACAACGTTAGCAAACCATTTTGTTCCTGCAATCCGTCACAGCATTTCCAATCGGACACTTATTGCCCGATGATAACTCAACCTACTAATGATTTTTAGTTGGAACAATGTTTGTTTACAAGGATGCCGGCATTTAAGCCCGTTTATTTTTTATGACCAAACACAGCATGCTGAAAATATTTTTTCCTCCTTGCTGCGGTGGTATTTATTGGCTTGCAATGAAACAACAATGATGCTTGCGATGAAAATTAAAAGAAATAAAAAACAGTTCAGCAGAAGCCTGGGAGGAAACCAAACAGGATGTTGATGCAGTACTGGGCAAGGCAGATAAAGAATGGCAGGAACTTAAGAATGATTTTAAAGAACTTTTTAAATAACAGGAAGCGGATCACTTATAATATTGTTTTGGGGGTGCACTTCACCCTTTTTCAATAACTTAAACTTTAGCATCCGGTTCATTTTCATCTTTGGTTTTTTCTTCTCTTTCTACTGTAATGGAGCATTCGCCAATCAGGGCGGCCAATGCGCCAATGGCAGCAAATACGGGCGCCAGCAAAGCGCCTACCACTCCAATCGTTAGCGGAAAAGACACCAGTTCTTTCCCGGATTTATCAGAAATGGTGATCTTCCTGATATTGCCTTCCGCAATGAGTTCCTTTATTTTTTTAAGCAAATTTTCACCGTGCAGGGTGAAGGTTTCTTTTGTTGTCATATCAGCACTTATGTTTAGAGACATAAAGTTAAAAAAATCAATCAACCTGGCGAATAAAGAAGTTGAGAGACGTTGCTTTTGATCCGGATGAGATTGTGTATCTTAACGGCGCGACATACGCTGATGGAAGATGCCCGCTTAAATACATATATTGCCTTCCGTTTACCATCAAAATTTTATTGATTCAGTATGAAAAAAGATCACTGGAGAATTATTCTGACTATAATGGCTTTTCATTTTATGGCCTGCGCAGGTGCGGATAAAAAGCCCGGGAAAGAAAGTTTGACAACCGGCAGCAGCAATCTTTTTCTGAGCCAGGATGAACAATCCGGTGCTATTTCCGTTTTTCGCGAAGGCTCAAAAAATCCAATCCTGGTACAAAATGCAAAGGAAGGTTTCCGTCCCTATCTTCATCCGCTTTCAGCCCCCGACGGCAATGGAGTGCTAACCGAATACAGCCCGGCACATCATAAGCATCAAACGGGTATTTACTGGGGGTTCACCCGTGTAAACGGCCGCGATTTTTTTCATAACCCGGGAAGTGATTACTGGAAAAAAGTATCAGCCTATATAACAGAAAAGGAAGGAAGCGAAGTGAAATGGCAAACCGTATACGACATGCTCGATGAGAAAGGCAATACAATGCTCACCGAAACCCAGAAATGGAGTATGCGAAATGACAGCGGAAGATTTGTGATCACGCTTGAATGGAGGGGAGAAGCCAAGACCGATATTACGATCGGGAAATATGATTCTGGCGGATTATTTATAAGGATGCCATGGAAAGAAGGAATCAAAGGAGAAGTAATAAATGGAGCAAGGCAACGCAATGAGCATGCAGAAGGACAGCGCGCCACCTGGGTAGATGTTGGCATGCAGGTAGAAGGAAGAAATGACCTTGCGCACATCGCAGTTTTTGATCATCCCGAAAACAAGGGTTACCCTCAACCCTGGCGTGTGGATGGCCAACTGGGCATTGGCCCGGCGCGCTCCAGGGAAGGAGACTGGCAAATAAAAAATGGTGAAACGGAAGTGATCCGTCACCAGTTGGTTGTGTACACGGGTGAACTCAATGATATAAAACTCAATGAACAATGGGTTGCATTTTCCGGCAACGGCAATCCTCTTTATGCCGGTGCGGAGATGTGGAAAATCGCGCAGCAGGAAGGACTCGCGGCTAAGTTTCTAACACCTGAAGAAGCCGTTAAAACCATGACGATCAAAGCGGGTTATAAGGTAAATGCCTGGGCTGCAGAACCACTGATGACACAGCCTATGGCTTTTTGCTGGGACGACCGGGGGCGAATATGGATAGCAGAAAACAAGGACTATGAATCGCGAGGCCATGGTTTTTCAAACTCAGGTGAAAGCCGGATACTTATCCTGGAAGATACCAACCACGATGGCAGAGCCGATACGCGGAAGGTATTTATGGAAGGTATAGCTTTTCCCGCGGCCATTGCCGTAGGATTTGACGGCGTTTTTATCGGCGCCCCTCCCAATCTTCTTTTTGTTCCGGATCGCAATCACGATGATGTTGCAGATGTAAAAGATATAG
>CAMPJQ010000487.1 GCA_946886925.1 uncultured Terrimonas sp. | reverse complement strand
ATGATTGTCCGTCATTATATGCCTGAATTTCTGTGTTCATATTTGCCGGAAAAATGTTGTTATGTCGTGATGTAACAATTACCTGCCGCCGGAAGATTTTTTCTCATCCGATGGCTATCGTTTTTTTTGCTGGTCAGTTTACGCTATTGTACTCTTCGTCGGTTACGGGTTGAAGCCAGGTTACCTGAACATCGTCTTTATAGTTTGTAATGGCAATATGAACCATTTTAATTGTTGCAGATGCTCCATGCCAATGCTCTATATTTTCGGGAATATTTATCACATCGCCTTCTTTTATGTTTTGTGCGGGCCTGTCTTTTTCCTGGTAAAAACCCCTGCCTTCAATTACAATCAACACTTGTCCTTTGGGGTGTGTATGCCAGTTGGTTCTTGCTTTTGGTTCAAAAGTTATGCTGCCTGCTGAAAACTCATTGTTTTTGTCTTTTGCAACCAATGGTGTTATAAAGGCGTTTCCGCTAAACCAATCGCCTGGCAATTGCTGTCCTTTGGGGAATAATTCTAATGTATTCATATTTGTGTCTGTTTTGGATTATATTCATAGAACACGGTTGTCGGGAGATTTGGCAAACCAACATACCAATTAAACACTTCAAAGTCTTTTTAAAGTTATACTGCAAAAGTAAACATTTTGCCAAGTCGCCCTCTCCCGGCATATGGGGTAAGAAACATTTACAAGGCAATCAATATTTGTTCAGACAATTAATACTTTACCTAAACTGAATGAATAGCTTTTTTTGATTTTTATGCACTGGCAACAGTCCTGTCTTCTTTTTTAGAATGAATGAACTCACCAATACACCGATCAAACCCACAGGCAACACTTCCGAACAGGAAATGAGAATTACAAAGAGCGGGTTTTTAAATCGGTAACAAACAAATAAGAATATTTATACCAGGCTTGCTTCCCCCGATCCCGGCACAGCCATGTTATAGTTATCGCCCGACTTATACTCATCTGCATTAAATGCTTTTTCCGTTAGTTCATTATTTAAAGCAGTACCGGCCATCGTACCTGTTGATACGGCAACTGAAACAGCCCGCCAACTGCAATTATCGCCACAGGCATACACATCTTCAATATTTGTTTTCTGAAAGACATCCACTTTTATCAGTCCCCGCTCCGTTAATTCACAACCCAAAATTTCAGGGATTTTACAATGCTGGGTAAACGCAGGTCCCGAATACAGAGCGCTTATGGGGATTCCCGGGTAGTCTTTACACTTTATTTGCTGAACCTTTCCATTATCGTGTTCAATGAAATCAATTTCCTGTTCAATGATCTGAATATTGTGCTTCCTGATCCTGTCTGTTTGTTCCTCAGTTAAGGTTGATTTTCCGTTGGTAAAGAGTAAAAGTTCTTTCGTCCAGTTTGATATTAATTGGGCATAATGAAACGCTGCATCGCCATTGGCTATAATTCCTGTTCTTTTGTTCCTTACTTCATATCCATGACAATAAGGACAGTGTAAAATGGATATACCCCAGCATGCTGCAAAGCCTTTAATGTCCGGCATTGTATCGCTCAATCCTGTGGCAAATATTAATTTCTTTGCTGTAAAAATGTCTCCGCTCTCCGTTTCTATTTCAAAGCCGGTTTTCGTTTTCCTTCCGTTTACCGCCAGTCCTTCATAAAATTTCACCGTATCGTATTGCAGCACCTGTTCCTTTGCTTTGCGGGCTATTTCACCCGGTACTTCACCATCCTGCGTAATAAAATTGTGCGAATGAGGTGTTTGCATGTTGCAGGGTTTACCACTGTCAATGATCAAAACCTGCCGTAATGCACGGCCTAAACTCATTGCGGCGGAAAGCCCCGAATAACTTCCCCCGATAATAATTACCTCAAAATTTTTACTGCCTGTCATGATATTCAATTTATGTATGTTTTTAAGTGGTAGATTCTAAACAGTCATATAGTATCAAGTAATGCTTCATCTTCCGAAAGAACTGGGATGTATTCTGGCTCCATTTTTTTCTAAAGATAAATATTTTTTGTATTATTGCGATTAAGTCGCATTAAAACAAATGAAATGATAGCCCGTAATACCAAAGCAAAAGCGATGATCCTTGAATCGCTCAAAAAATCGAAGCCGGTAACAAGCCATGAAGCATTGCAGAAAGCACTAAAAGGAAAGGCAGACAGAGCAACCATATACAGGGTATTGAACCGTTTTTGCGATGATGGAATAGTTCATAAAATTGTGGGTGATGACGGAAAGCAATATTTTGCCGTTTGCGTTAATTGCCAGGGCAAAAAGCACAACCACAATCACTTTCATTTCCGTTGTTTGGGTTGCGGAAAGGTGGAATGCCTGGCTGGTGAGGTTGACTTCAAATTGCCCAAAGGTTACCGCCTGGAAAATTTTAACGGATTTATCTCAGGTTACTGTTCTTTGTGTTTGTGATGCGGACCATAACCGGAACCATACTTCGCCCTCGCTTACCACCGACAATACTTACTTACTGAATTCGGCCATTTTCTTTTCGATATGATCCATTACGATCTTAAGCTCCTCTTCCGGACTGAAATCAATCATTTTCAGATCTTTTTCTACTATGGCGGTATGTCCGGGCGGCAAATAGAAAACATCGCCGGCATCTAGTTTTTCTTCTGTTCCGTCATCATATTTTATCAGTATTGCGCCCTCAACTACATATCCCCAATGCGGGCACTGGCAACTATTGTGTTCTAATCCTTCCAGTAATGGACCAATGTCGGTACCGGCTGGCATTTCATTAAAGGCCACAGTCATTCCTCCGTAGCCGGGAAGTGATCTCATGACGGTACCGGGAGCTTCCATCTTTACCGGTATCGTTTCTTTACTGATCTTCATACAATTTTATTTAAGTGTTATTGAAAACAAGTATGTCATGCGTCAATATGTTAAGCCAGATGAGCAAGCCATTTCTCTTTTGCAAAACCTGCAAAACGATAAAACAGGAATGCCTTTCAAATGAACGATGCGCCGGATACCGGATAATAAAAAAGAGGTGAAATAAAGCACAGGAGAAGTTATATACAGGGCGAATCGGGGACTGGTACCAAATCTATTCTTCCTTTATTTAAAAGTGAAATGTTTATGCGTGTTTTTTTAAGCACATATCATCATGCCCGAACATGCTATTTCTTTCTGCTTTTTTTATCCGCCTGTTTACGTTTTGAGGATTTTGCTTTGTCGTTGAAATCCAGGCACAGGTTTACCCAAAATTCAAAATCTTTTGTTGTTTGTATTCCTTCGGGGCTTACATAACAATACCCTTTGTATACGCTGCCTTTCATTATCATTGTTTGAAAACCTTTTCTTCCGGCTACTATGTCCTGCAATTCAGGATCAAAACGA
>CAMPJQ010000486.1 GCA_946886925.1 uncultured Terrimonas sp. | reverse complement strand
CATTTAAAATCCTCATATTTTACATTACCGGTAATATTATGGTTATTCATGATGTTACCGGTTTCCGGTTTTATTGCCTCCCTATAGGTTTGCAGGCGAACACGCATCAGTTGGGGTGCTAAGCATAAATTTTATCCGGCAGGGAAAAAATAGCTGCTTCACCAGTTACTATGGTAAATTATCTATAGCAGGAAAAAATACCTTCACATCAGGATGCATGGTATAAAGCCTGTAGCCTTTGCCATCGTTCACTAAAATACCGCTCGAAGTATTGTTGCCCACGATGGGATTGCTTTCATATTTTTTCCAATGGATCAAATCCTCCGAAACAGCTACGCATGTTGACCATTTGCGCCAGTCTTCGTAGGCGGAAGCATGATAGTATGCATAATACAATCCTTTGTACTTTATTAGCTGGTTTACTGCCACAGCATACCTGTCATATGCTTCCGGTCCCATCTTTAATACCGGCTCATCCTGCATATTGGTCCATTGTTTCATATCCCTGGAAGCAGCGAGCCAAACACCCAGGTCGCCCCGTTCATAAAACAAATACCATGTTCCGTTTTCCTTCCATACAGTAGGCGTTCCATATGCGCCTTTACCAATAGGTTCACCATTGGTTTTGCGGATATCAAGATTACCTTGTTCTGTCCAGTGAATACCGTCGGTTGATGTAAGCAGGTGGGCAATATCATCCCGTCCTTCAGCAAACATATAATAAGTGCTATCTTCTTTTATTACAAATATATCTTCTACCCAGTTTAGCGTATAAATGGGATTATCCTTATACCTGGTCCAGTTCAAACCATCAGGCGAAGAGGCATATCCCAGGTATTTCACTTTATCCTTTCCATTTTCATAACCGGTATACCAGAGATGGTAGATGCCGTCTTCCCGGAGTATATACCCTCTTTCGCGGATCTGGCTGTCCCATGTACCGGCGCCGGTACCCGCGAAAACAGGATTGTTTTTATAGGGTACGAAGTGAACGATCTCTTCCGGGAATGCAGTTGAACCGCTGATTGTTTTTTTTGAAGATCCGCATTGCAGGCTGCCGGAAGTCAATAATAAAATGAAGATTGTTTTATACCTGTACATAACGTATTGCTGTATTATAACTGAAAGATAACGCAATGTGCGTAAAATATCCGGAACCTGTGATGCTGATAACGATTCGCTTTTATGTAATTGCAATAGATCATTTCCTGTACTACCTGAAATGTATAACCGAATATCCCGGTAAGCGTATATTCAACAATTAAATACACTGCTAATATTGGTGAAACGATTTTTTAACAAGCCCATGCCACCATAATTAAGTAAATTTGGACTTTTTATTTTTTTAAGCCGATTATATTAAAGTCCTTATATCATGAATGATTTATTACAAAAAATATATTGGGGAAATACAGTTGCCGCCTATTTAATAGTGGTGGGAAGTGTAATAGCAGCCTGGCTTGTACTAAAAGTCATCAAAAGGATCGTTATTCATTTTTTAAAGAAAAAATCCCAGCGCACCGACAATATTTTTGATGATCTTTTGATTAAAGGAATAGAGAAATTTGTTATACCCTGTATATACCTCCTGGCTAATTACGGCATTATTGCACAGCTTACGCTTCAACCCAAATTAGCGCGCATATTAGAAGTAGCCATTATGGTAATCACCACTTATTTTGTGGTAAGACTTATCAACTTTGTTATTCATGGCGCCATTCTGTTGCACATGAACAGAAAAAAAGAAGGACCTGAGCGTGTTAAGCAACTTTCGGGAATTTTGATGGTGGTAAAGGGTATAATATGGTCATTTGGCCTAATTACGCTTATAGACAATCTCGGATACAATATCACCACCATTATTGCAGGGTTGGGTATTGGGGGAATAGCCATAGCATTGGCCGCGCAGAATATACTGGGAGACCTTTTTAGTTACTTTGTTATCTTTTTTGATAAACCTTTTGAAGTGGGGGACTTTATCGTAGCAAATAATTACAGCGGAATTGTGGAGAAAATAGGCATTAAAACCACACATGTCAGAAGTCTCGACGGACAGCAATTGGTAATGCCCAACTCAGAACTTGTAAAAACAGTGATCAACAACTTTAAAAGACTCGAAAAAAGAAGAGTTGTGTTCAATGTTCGCCTGGTATATTATACTCCCTCTGAAAAGCTCAAACAAATTCCGTTAATGATAAAGGAGATCATTACCAATAATAAAAACGCATCATTCGACAGGGCGCATTTTAAATCGTTTGGTGAATTTAGCATGGATTATGAAATCGTTTATTACATCAATTCCCCGGATTATGTTTTATATATGAATACCCACCAGGAAATTTGTTTTGCTATTTTCGACAGGTTTGAAAAAGAAAAAATAAAATTTGCATTGCCTACACAAACCATACTTTCAACCAATATCCCGGAAAATAACAGGGTAGCAGAACATGAAATGGGTTAGCAATAATGCCAGTGAATCATTGTGCATTACAAATCAATGGCTGACCGGTATACCATTTATGGTATATAAATTTCCAACTGCTTTATTTTAAAATATTTCATCTTTGCTGCCATTATTTTAGGTTGTATGCACTTATCCTTATGGAGTGAAGCCAAAAGCACCCTGCGTTTATCATTTCCCATTATACTGGGCGAATTGGCCCAGATGGCACTGCATATTATTGATACTGCCATGGTGGGTGCGCTGGGTTATAAACAATTGGCCGCAGGCGCGCTGGTATTGGCTGTATTGAATATCCCCTTTGTAATAGGCATTGGCATGACCATCTCCGTTTCGCAATTGGTATCCATGTCACACGGGCGCAGAGACGGTCAAAAAGTATCGCATTATTTTTATAACGGGTTCTGGCTATGCGCTGCAACCGCAGTAATTATTTCCTTATGCCTTGTGCTGGGTAAGAATATCCTCTTTCATTTAAAACAGGATCCTGAAGTAGCCGCACTGGCTGTTCCTTTTTTAGAACTGATGGGCTGGAGTGTTATTCCCATGTTGCTTTTTATGTCGCTCAAGCAATTTACCGACGGATTGGAGAGAACACGTACCGCCATGATCATTTCTCTTGTTGCATTGCCTGTGAATATATTCATCAACTGGCTGCTGATCTTTGGCAACTGGGGCTTTCCCCGGCTCGAATTGCCGGGCGCCGGCTGGGGCACCCTTATTACCCGTTCGCTGATGTTCCTCTCCCTAGGCGCTGTTATTTTATGGCACCCGCTTTTTCGCCGTTATATCATTGTAAGAAAAAACCAGTGGAAGATCCGTTTAAAAACGATCAGGGAATTATTACATATTGGTGTACCCAGCAGTTTGCAGGTGGGTATGGAAGGCGGCGCCTTCGCTATTTC
>CAMPJQ010000485.1 GCA_946886925.1 uncultured Terrimonas sp. | reverse complement strand
GTGAAGCCGCATGGGCAAAATATATGTCAGCATCCATTTTTAAAATGATAGACTCTCTGCAGAAAGAAAATAAAGCCGGTACCTGCGTTGTACAATTTATAGTGGATACGGACGGAGATATTAGTGAACTTCAGCCATTAACCATGCAGGGCACACTTTTGTCGAGAACCGTTGTGGAAGCACTTAAAAACGGTCCCAAATGGATACCTGCCATGCAGAATGGTCATAAAGTAAAAGCATATCGCAGGCAACCCGTCACCTTCCAGATTGCACAGAAGTAAAGATCAGGACAATAACAGTATTAAGTTAAAAAAATATGTTTGCATGTCATCGTGAAAAGAGAGCATAAAGCCCGCCCTGCTGAAGACTGTTCGGACGGGGTGAACGTAGTGTTTTTTTTGCCTCTCTTCAAGTTTCACGTGTTGACACTGCGGCAGGAACCCAGTTAAAGTTTTCTTATCCCACCAATTCTTCTTTAGCTACCTTATTGTACTGTTCGGTTAGTTTACGCTGCATTTCAAAAGGCACTACGGCATATTCATGAAACTGCATATTAAATTTGGCCCGGCCCTGTGTAATGGAGCGCAGCGATGAGGAATAATCATTCATTTCGGCTAATGGAACCCTTGCAATTACCCTGGTAAAATTTCGTTCTGCATCAATGCCTTCTACCAGTGCCCGGCGGGTTTGCAGATCGCCCATAACAGCACCCGTCAGATCTTCGGGGCATAATACATCTACCTGGTAAATGGGTTCCAGCAATTGCGGCGCCGCCAGTTGAAAAGCATTCTTAAATGCCATAAGTCCGGCTATTTTAAAAGAAATATCATTGCTGTCAACAGGGTGCATCCTGCCGTCGAATACCGAAACCCGTATATCTCTTACGTAAGAACCCGTTAACGGGCCCTCCTGCATTTTTTCCATTACGCCTTTGAGTATAGAAGGCAAAAAGCGCTGGTCAATTGCGCCTCCAACAATGCAATTGTAAAAAACAAGCTTGCCACCCCAGGGAAGCTGCTGTATATCTCTTCCCCTAACATTCAGCCCTGAAGGTTCCGGCATGCCTTCATACCAGGGTTCTATCCGCATATGTACTTCTCCAAACTGCCCTGCGCCACCGGATTGTTTTTTATGCCGGTATACCGCTTCGGCTGCTGTTCTGATGGTTTCACGGTATGGAATTTTGGGGTCCTCAAAAACAACATCCACCTTATACTGGTGCTGCAGTTTCCATTTAATAACTGCCAGGTGCATATCGCCCTGGCAATAAATGATCGTTTGCTTTAATTCGGATGAGACTTTAACGAGAAGAGTTGGATCTTCTTCTCTTAACTGGTGTAAGGCGGCCGATAGTTTTTCTTCTTCTCCTTTTCTTACAGTGCTGATCGCAATGCTCATATTGGGTGCTGGAAATGCTATGGGTTTTAATTCGTAGCTCACATTTTTTTCATGCAATGTGTTGTTAACATGCGTGTTCTTTAATTTCAGTGTTGCACCTATATCGCCTGCACTCAGTTCACCAACATTGATCCTTTTATTGCCCTCCATAACAAACAACTGGTTCAGCTTTTCAGATACGCCTGTGGTTTCATTAATAAGATCCATACCTGATTTAAGTGTACCTGAAAAAACTTTCATAAAAGACAGTTCTCCAACATGTGGTTCCGATATTGCCTTATAAATAAAGGCACAAACCGGTTTAGCCGCATCACAGGCAATATCTTCTCCTTTTGCAGAAACCTGCGGCGGCATTTCATTGGCGCTGGGACAAACATTATCAATAAAACCCATGAGGCGTCCGCTTCCCATATTGCGCTCTGCCGAAAGGCAAAACAGGGGAAAGAGATCGTGATTGATCATGGCTTTTTTCATACCGGTTTTGATCTCATCTTCATCTAATTCGCCTTTCTCAAAATATTTTTCCATCAGTGTTTCATCATTCCCGGCAACGGCTTCTATCAGTTCCTTGTGCAGTAAATCGGCTTTCTCTTTTTCTTCTGCGGGGATGGCCAATTTCTCGGGTTTACCACCCGCATCTTTAAATTTATACATTGTCATGCGCAAAACATCTACAATGGCATGAAACCCTTCGCCCTGCTGCAGCGGATACTGGATTACTGTTATGTTATTGCCAAAGTGATTTTTTGCCTCTTTTAACGTATTATCAAAATCGGCCTTTTCATCGTCGAGATGGTTTACAGCGAAAATCATTGGTGTTTTAAATTGTTCTGTATACTGCCATATTACGTCCGTGCCTACCTCCACTCCCATTGCCGCGTTTAACAGCATGATACCGGTATCCGCAACACGAAGTGCGGAGAGCACTTCTCCCACAAAATCATCATAACCGGGTGTATCAATAATATTGATCTTATATCCCCGCCATTTGGTGTGCATTAATTTGGAGAAGATGGAATTGCCTCTCTCCTGTTCCAGTTCATGGTAATCGCCTACCGTATTTTTTTCAGCGATTGTTCCGCGGCGGGAAATTAAACCAGCTTCAAAAAGGAAACATTCGGCAAGGGTCGTTTTACCTGAGCCGGCGTGCCCAAGAAGAACAATGTTCTTTACATGGGAAGTATCAAATTCGGCAGCCATGGCAGAAATATTTTAAGATGAATAATGTGATATTAATAGCCAATGTAATGGCATAGAAAATTCATTGCAATAAAGAAGGATGGCCTCTTCTGCAAAAACAATTTTTGTTTTTAATATATAATCAGGTATAGTTTACCAGGAATTTTTGAAAATCGTTTTTGATCTCGTGCAGGGTATGCCTGAGATGCTGGTATTCGGCAGATAATTTTTTGTAACCGGAGATCATCGTTTCGGGGGGTGCACCATCATCATAAGCTAATTGAAGGGCCGGCATCCTGTTGTGGGATTTGATGGATTGTTTGAGATCGTGAATGTTGGCAAGCTGAATGTCGAACTGGTTTTCGTAATGCTCAACATCTTTAAGCGCTTCTTTGCTGGTAATGTGGGCTGCCGCCTGCTGCAGTTCATTTTTCATGCGGGTAAATTCTTCGCGCTGTGAACGTAATGCCTCCCTCCAGGTATTACATTCTTCTGAGAGTTGTGCAATGTCTGTGGTAACCATGGGCGTACAATTTTAAAGTGAAGAAATAAAATGAATTGTTCTTTAGCCAATGGGGATCGGATAGTAAGTACTATTTAAAAGTACTAAAAAATATAAACATAAAAAGGCTTTTGTGTATAAATAAAAAAACCATCCGTGCAGCTCTTAGCTGCTCCGGATGGCGGGGTTGTCTATCAACTTCCAGAAAAATTTTACTGTGTCACCAGCGGTATTATAATTCTTTTATCGTCTAAAACACATTCTACAAAATATTCTCCTTTTGCATAA
>CAMPJQ010000484.1 GCA_946886925.1 uncultured Terrimonas sp. | reverse complement strand
CCGGTTGATTTCATTTCCGGACCCAGCTCTTTATTTACACCGGGGAACTTATCAAAACTAAAAACGGGTTCTTTAATGGCAAATCCTTTCAGATTCTTCTTAAAGGTCAGATCCTTCAGTTTCACTTCTTCCAGCATTACTTTTGTAGCGATATTAAGATAAGGTATCTGGTAGGCTTTGGCTATGAACGGCGTAGTGCGGGAAGCCCTGGGATTGGCTTCTATAACATATACCACGCCATCTTTAATAGCAAATTGAATATTAATGAGACCACGGATATCCAGTGAGCGGGCAATCTTTTCTGAATAAAATTCCATGGTGGTTACTTCCAGCGGACTGAGGTTAAAAGCAGGCAATACGGCATTGCTGTCACCGCTATGTATACCCGCCGGCTCTATATGCTCCATTACACCCATTACATGAAAGGTTTCGCCATCATAAATAGCATCAACTTCCGCTTCCTGGCAACGGTCAAGGAAATGATCAATCAGGATCTTATTTCCGGGAAGATGCTTTAATAAACTCAGCACCCCTTTTTCCAGTTCTTCGTCATTTAATACAATCCGCATTCTTTGTCCGCCCAGCACATAACTTGGCCTCACCAGCACGGGGTAACCTACTTGTTTGGCTACCTCAATGGCATCATCCGCATCGTAGGCGGTACCATAATTGGGGTAAGGAATACCCAATTCTTTTAAAAGATCGCTGAAACGTCCCCTGTCTTCGGCAATGTCCATATTGTCGAAAGATGTACCTATAATCCGGATGCCTTTTTCATGCAGCCGTTTGGCTAATTTCAATGCAGTTTGTCCGCCCAACTGCACAATTACACCCACAGGCTTTTCATATTCTACGATTTCCCATAAATGTTCCCAGAATACGGGCTCGAAATACAGCTTGTCCGCAATATCAAAGTCAGTTGAAACGGTTTCCGGATTACAATTTACCATGATAGCCTCGTAACCACATTCCTTTATAGCCAGTAAACCGTGAACACAGCAATAATCAAACTCAATGCCCTGTCCTATGCGGTTGGGGCCGGAACCCAGAACCAGTACAGATCCTTTAGAGCTTTTGGCGGTAGCGTTGTGCGGATTCACAATACTTTCATTGTGCACAACACCAGCTTTTGCATTCTCCGAAACGGAAGGTGCTTCAAAACTGGAGTAGAAATAAGGTGTTTTGGCTTCAAATTCGGCGGCACAGGTATCCACCATCTTATATACACGGGTCAGTCCCATCTTTTTCCTGCGCTCATAGATGTCCTCATCTTTGCCATCCTTCATAATACGGCAAATCTGCTCATCACTGAATCCGTTGTGTTTGGCTTCAATCAGCAGATCATCGGGCAAGGATTGCCGGTTGTATTGCGCTATTTTTTTCTCAATGTTTACAATTTGCTGGATCTGGTAGATAAACCAGCGGTCAATGCGGGTAGCTTCACAAATAGATTTTACGCTTACCCCCATCATCAGGGCATCTTTAATACGGAAGATCCTGTCCCACTTGGGCGTTTTTAAATATTCCACAATTTCGTCAGACCGCATCATGCTTTTCCCGTAATAACCCAAACCCACTGCTTCATTCTCGAGACTCTGACATGCTTTTTGAATGGCTTCCGTAAAACTGCGGCCGATAGACATTACTTCGCCCACGGATTTCATCTGCAGTCCCAGTGTATCATTGGCGCCCTTAAACTTATCAAAATTCCACCGGGGTACTTTCACAATTACATAGTCGAGCGTTGGCTCAAAATAAGCTGAGGTCGACTGGGTAATCTGGTTTTTAAGCTCATCTAAGTTATAGCCAATAGCCAGCTTGGCAGCTATTTTAGCAATAGGATAGCCTGTGGCTTTGGAGGCCAGGGCCGAAGAACGGCTTACCCTTGGGTTAATTTCAATAGCAATGATTTCTTCTGTTGCGGGGTTAAGGGCGAACTGAACGTTACAGCCTCCGGCAAAATTCCCCAGGTCGCGCATCATGCGTATCGCAGTATTGCGCATCAGTTGAAAAGCGGTATCGCTCAGTGTCATAGCAGGAGCTACGGTTATCGAATCGCCCGTATGTACGCCCATGGGGTCAAAATTCTCAACCGTACATATAATGGCTACATTGTCGGCATCATCACGCAAAAGCTCCAGTTCAAATTCCTTCCAGCCCAGTACGGCCTTTTCCACCAGCACTTCATGTATGGGAGAAGCGGATAAACCCCTGTCGAGGGCTTCATCTAAAAATTCTTTATTAAGCACGAATCCGCCACCAGTACCACCAAGCGTATAAGACGGGCGTATAACTAAGGGGAATCCTATTTCCTGGGCAAATTCTTTTCCCTCTAAAAAGGAGTTGGCGGTTCTTGCCGGTGCTACAGCTATCCCTAACTCGATCATCCATTTGCGAAAAAGCTCGCGGTCTTCTGCCTTATCTATGGCTTTAATGTCCACACCAATTAACCGTACGCTATACTTCTCCCAAACGCCCAATTCATTTGCTTCCTTGGCTAAATTCAATGCGGTTTGCCCCCCCATAGTAGGCAACACCGCGTCAATTTGGTTCTCTTCCAGTATTTGCTCAATGCTTTCTACGGTCAGCGGTAGCAAATATACCCTGTCGGCCATCATAGGATCGGTCATAATGGTAGCGGGATTGCTATTGATCAGTATTACTTTGATTCCCTCTTCCCGCAGGCTTCGCGAAGCCTGGGTTCCCGAATAATCAAATTCACATGCTTGTCCGATAATAATGGGGCCTGAACCAATGATCAGAACCGTTTTGATAGAATTGTCTTTAGGCATTTCTTAATAAAGATTTGAAAGAATCTGGCAGGTATTTTCGGCATAAACCATCTCCGGGTTGGCACTGAAAAAACCGGGCAAAGGTAAGGGTTGAAAAATTAAATGCGAAACTCAAACGGTTAATATTTCGGAGATATGTTATTTAGGTAAGTGACGAGACCTGAGAAGATGGATTTTCAGGCTATATACTTCGCAGACATTTATTGATTCTACAGAACATGTAAGGACATAAAAAAAGACACTGATAAATGCCAGTGCCTTTTAAAATATTGGAAAAGAACCTAACTGGTATGAAACGCAGAAAGCTCAAATTCATCAAGCATAATTTCATGTTGCTGCTGAACCTGTTTGTGATCCTCGTACTTGTCTTTCACTTTAGCAATAAATCTTTGTTTTGCCATTTCTCCGCGAAAAGCGCCAATTACAGATCCTGTCATGATGGCCAGTGCCAGTACGATTTTTGTTTTCATCCCTTTCATAACATTCAATTTTAGGTTCAACAATATAATAGAAGACAATATATAGACGAAAAACGCTGTATTATAGTCTGAAAATATTATACTCTTTTAATGGTTTTT
>CAMPJQ010000483.1 GCA_946886925.1 uncultured Terrimonas sp. | reverse complement strand
TGGATGTTGCTGCTCAAAAATTATATCTCTATGGCGAAACAGATGTAAAATATAAAGACGTTAACCTCAAAGCGCCTGAAATTGTATTTAACCAGCAAACCAATATGGTAAAGGCCAGGATGAAGCTGGATACAGCAGGTAAAGTATTGGGACAGGCCACCCTGGTGCAGGGTGATATGACCACGGTAAGCGACAGCCTTGAATTTAATTTCAAAACACAAAAAGGACTTACCCATAGCAGCTATTTTCAGGAAAGCGAGTTGTACAATTATGCCCAGGTAGTAAAAAAAGTTGATGCGCAAACCATTTACGCTTTTAAAGGGCGTTTCACCACCTGTAATTTAGATACACCACATTTCGCCTTCCGTGCCAGGAAAATAAAGTACATCAGCAAAAAAATGGCAGTTACCGGTCCGGTGGGCGTGGAGTTTGAAAACGTGCCTGTGTTGCCCGTTATATTGCCTTTTGGTATTTTTCCTATTCAGCAGGGACGGCATTCCGGTTTCCTGCCCCCGCAATTTACCGTAACGGAGAGTTTTGGACTGGGGCTGGAAGGGCTGGGGTATTATAAGGTGATCAGCGACAACTTTGACATCACCGCAAGGACGGATATTTATTCGTACGGAAGCTGGCGGCTTAACCTGACACCTACGTACCGGGTACGCTATAAGTATAACGGGTCGCTGAATTTCAGCTATCAAAATACACATCTGGGATTTAAAGGAGATAGAGATTATACCAAAAACAAAAGTTTCTTTTTAACCTGGAGCCATCGTATGGACAGCAAGGCAAGACCGGGCGTAAATTTTTCGGCAAGTGTAAACGCAGGATCAAGCTCTTATACTAAATATTTACCAACCAATGCCATAATTGATCAAAGCAACGGTGCGGGAGGCGTGTATAGCCAGCCGCAAAGTTTTGCCAACCAGTTAAGTTCCTCTATTTCTTACCAGAAATCGTGGATAGGAAGGCCCTATAATCTTTCTGTTAATTTAAATCATAACCAGAACAACAATACCAGCGTAGTTAATCTTAATCTTCCGGATATCAATTTTAATGTAAATACCATATATCCCCTGCAACCCCAGGATATGGTGGGTTCCGGAAAATGGTATCATAAACTGGGCATCGGGTATACAGGCAGTGCACGCGGACAAACTTCATTTGTTGATACTTCATTCACCTTCAAACAAATGATAGATACTTTTCAATGGGGTGCTCAGCATAATATACCCATCTCGCTGGCTTTGCCACAGGTTGGATCAATACAAATTTCTCCCGGCTTCAGTTACCAGGAAAGATGGTACTCGCAAAAACTGTTCAGAACATGGAATAACCAAACCAATAAAGTGGACAGTACTGTTAGCAAAGGCTTTTATTCCGCCCGTGATATTTCCATGTCGGTATCCTTCAGTACTGCTATGTTTGGTACATTAAATATGAAAGATAAGAACGCTAAACTGCAGGCCATACGGCATGTTATGCGGCCACAAATGAGTATAGGATATAAACCCGACCTGTCTAAATCTTATTATGTAAATACACAGTCAGATACAAGCGGGAGAAGAAGAATGATGTCGCAATACGATGGCGGGGTGTATGGTTCTTTTGGTTATGGCGAATCGGGAAGCATTGGATTTGGCATAGATAATTTCCTGGAGGCAAAGGTAAGAGATAAGCCCGATAGTACGAGTACAGATGAAGAAGGGGATGGGCTTAAAAAGGTAAAGTTAATAGATGGATTTGGCATAACCGGAAGCTATAATCTTCTTGCAGATTCATTTAAGCTTTCCACATTTAACCTGTATGCACGCAGCACCCTGTTTGATAAAATTAATATTACAGCCAGTGCCAATATTGATCCTTACTTAATAGACAGTACAGGTTTCAGGATAAATAAATATGTCTGGCAGGATAATAAAATTTCTTTGGGCCGCATTACCAATGGCAGTCTCTCTGTATCCACCAGTTTTAAAAGCAAGGAAAAGGATAAAGATAAAGCGGAAGAGAATGACGAGATGCAGTACGATAATTATGATAACCTTACAGCAGACGAAATACAGCAACAGATGGATTATGTTCGCAGGAATCCTTCTGAGTTTGTGGATTTCAATATTCCCTGGTCAATCAATCTTTCTTATTCGCTCAGCTTCAGTAAGATACTCAGGCGCGACTATTCGGGGTTTGATACCCAATTCTCTTCCAGTGCACAATTTAACGGTGATTTTAGTTTAACTGAAAAATGGAAGGTTGGAGCCAACGGCTACTTCGATTTTAAAACTTTAAAGATCCCGTCTTTTTCCATGTTCATCTCCCGCGAAATGCACTGCTGGCAGATGTCTATCAACGTTACCCCTTTTGGCCCCTGGCGCTCATTCAATATTTCCATTTATCCAAAGTCGGGCATGCTGCGTGACCTGAAAATAAACCGTACCCGTACTTTCAGGAATAATTAGCAGCATTGGATTTATAGTAATCATACATTATCTTAAATACTTTCTCTTTTAAGTTCGCTACTGTATCACCGGGCTGTACCGGAACCGGAGCAAGGAAATCCATTCGCAGGCTTGCCGGCCACAGGTAAAACGACTTGCTGCTTCCCGGCAATACTTTTTTGGTATTGAACAATAAAGTGGGTATAATGGGTTTCCCTGTATCTATCGCCAGTTTAAAAGCGCCATCATGAAAAGATTTTAAAGGCTCTATGGTTTTGTTGCGGGTTCCTTCGGGGTATATGCACATATGTAATCCCTGTTCCAGCACGGCTTTCATTTTACCGAAACTTTCTTTGCGGCTGCGCTCACTCTTGCGGTCAACCAATACGGAGCCTCTTGAATAGATCAATCCGAACAAAGGTATTTTCGCCAGTTCAGCTTTCGCAATGGTTTTATTTGGACCCGGAATTTGTGGCGTGGTAACAGGTATGTCCATATAAGAATTGTGATTGCTGACCACTATATAGTTTTGCCCTTTCGCGAAATGGCTTTTACCTTTTACAATAATCCTGCAGCCGATTGTGAATAGAAAAAATTCCATCCATGCCTTTGATATCCTCCGAAATATTTCGGTACCCCCTGGTTCCCTTACATAATTGGTGAGCCATATGGGTATAACCACGATAAGCAAAGTGATGGTAAAAACAATAGCTCCCCAGAAAGCCAATATGCGCCCTGATATATTTTTGATGGTGGTCATATTAATTGCCGGATATTTATGAAACACGAAGGAAAGAACCAAATGCCAAATCACAAAAACTAAACTTGTCTGCCGGCAGGACTGTCCGACGTGGCGGATAAATTTCAAATCAGATATCTCAAATTTCAAATTATTCAATCTTCCAGTCAACCGGGTCTTTTCCCTGCTCCTGCAAC
>CAMPJQ010000482.1 GCA_946886925.1 uncultured Terrimonas sp. | reverse complement strand
ACAAGCAAATGACGCCAACCGAATACCGGAGGATCATTTATGCGTAGGGGAGTTTTGAGTTTATGGTTTGTGGTTTATCGTTGCACATCGCTTCGGATTTGAAATTTGTAAGTTTATGGTTTTTAGTTTTTAGTTTGTGGTTGCTATCGGCAGTCGGCGATCAGCTATGAGCAAACAGGGAGAAAAAGGAGTATTCATCCTACAATTGGTATTTATCCGCCGATTGCTCACTGCCGATAGCTGATAGCCCTTTTCGGATTTCGAAATTCATTCTTCGGGTTTGTATTTTATTTGGTTCGCTCCCTCTCCTCTCACCCGCACCTCACTGCACCGTATACCCACCATCAATTACAACAGCCTGCCCTGTTATTCCTTTTGCATTATCACCTGCCAGGAATTGTACATAATGTGCTATTTCTTCTACGGCAAGTAAACGCTTTTGAGGAACCAGTGGATAGATCACTTCTTCCAATACCTTTTCAAACGGGATGTTTCGCATTTGAGCTATATCGTTTAGCTGATTTCTAACCAACGGGGTATCAACGTAGCCTGGGCACACGGCATTAACAGTAATGTTATGACCGGCGCTTTCCAGGGCGACAACTTTTGTTAAACCAATCAGACCGTGCTTGGCACTGTTGTAGGCTGCTTTTCCTGCAAAGCCAACCAGCCCGTTGATGGAAGCCATGTTAATAATCCTTCCGAAATTATTTTTTTTCATATAAGGCAGCACATGTTTGATGGCAATGAATGGAGCGGTCAACATTACGTCCAGCATTAACCTGAACTTTGTTGTGGGAAAATGCTCGACAGACGCAACATGCTGCAGCCCGGCATTGTTAACCAGCACATCAATGCTTCCATACCGGTTATAAACGGCGTCCAATACTTTTTGCATATTTTCTTCATGCGTTACATCACACGCATAACCGGCGACCCGGCTGCTACCCAATGCGGCTATGGCGGCATCAACACTATCCTGTTCAAGGTCCAAAATAACTACTGTGTAACCGGCCGACAAAAAGGCCTTCGCAATAGCCAGACCAATACCACCCGCCGCACCCGTTATTATTATTACACTGGACTGCATGAGAAAACTGGTTTATATTATTTAAGATACTATCAAAATATATTACTACTGATGGTCGCCGGAGGCGACAGTGAATTGTGTATGAGGCGATGATGCCTCACACAGATGATGCCTCACACAGCAGGGGGCGATGATGTATCATACAACAGGAGTATATTATCGTCTACAACATACAACTCACCAGCTTGTCCATCCGCCGTCAACGCACAAATTATGACCTGTGATATAAGAAGCGGATTCAGATAGTAAAAATGCCACTACCCCTGCCACTTCCTCCGCCTTTCCTACACGACCCATAGGCGATAACTGCGCCAGTCTTTCAACAAAAGCCGGGTTATCCTTTTGTACAGCCGGGTGAGGAAAAGGCCCGGGTGAAATACAGTTACACCTTACATTCATTTTTCCCCAGTGAACCGCCATGTATCGCGCCATTTGAATGATACCGGCTTTGCCAACACCATATTCGATGGGGTTTTTGTTCATGGGCGCTTCATATGCCTCCGGGTGCGGTGATACCGAACCGTACATGCTTGAAAACAACACAATGCTTCCGCTGCCACGCTTAGCCATTTGCGCACCTGCTTCCCTTGCCAATAAAAATGTAGCTGTTAACCCGATATGATTTACTTCATCAAACTCATTTTCACTTAGTTCTTCCAGTTTTTTTGAAGTGGAACCAAATGTCAGGTTCGCCATTCCATCGGGCACGCCGTGCTGTTTAATTTGCTCCGTTACAAATCGCTGTATCGCGGCTCCGTCTCTAACGTCCAAAGTGGCAGGAATAACATCCGGGGCCAATGCTGCAGATTGTACAAATGCAGCAGCACGATCTTCCAGGTCAGCACAAATTACTGTTGCCCCTGCATTCTTCAATACGTTAACTGTTGCCTGTCCGAGGTAGCCGGCGCCACCAATCACCCATATTAATTTATTGCGCAGATGAAAAATGGGGGTAATTTCTTTACTCATATGATATAATTTGATTTTTGATTGTAACATAAGGCTCATTGTTCCTCCATTGCTATGCAAAAGAAACAACCTGTCTCAGCGCATCGCCACCCGCCAATCGCTCAAAACCTTCATTTATTTGTTCCAGGGCGATGGTATGAGACAAGAGCTTATTAACAGGTAACCGTCCTGTTTGATACAACGAAATAAAAGCCGGGATATCGCGGGCAGGTATGCAACTACCCAGGTACGAGCCTTTTAAAGTGCGTTCCTCCCCTACCAATAAAGCAGGCGATAAAGAAAATGTTTTGTAAGGATGCGGCAGTCCCGCTGTAACGGTTGTACCTCCTCTTTTTGTAGCGGCATACGCAAATTCAAGGGCATTGATCACGCCTGCAAATTCAAGGGCAATATCTACCCCACCGCCGGTGAGGTCTTTTACCTGCTGCACAGCATTTGAATCTGCAGGGTCTATTGCATGCTGCGCACCCAATTGTAATGCCATTGCTCTTTTCTGTGGATTTATGTCTGCAGCAATTACGGTGGCAGCTCCACCGGATATAGAACCCAGTACAGCGGCCAATCCTACTCCACCTAATCCCACGATTAAAATGGTTTGTCCAGCAGAAAGCCCGGCCGTGTTTACTACTGCACCCACGCCGGTTAAAACAGCACAGCCGAAGAGCGCGGATATATCATACGGGATCGAAGCACTTATTTTTACGAGCGAACGTCTTGATACAACAGCATATTCGGCAAAAGCAGAAACACCCAGGTGATGATGGAGATAATGAAGATGATGATTCTTTAACCGCATGCCACCCTCCAGTAAAGTTCCTTTTGTATTAGCCGCGGCGCCGGGTTCGCATAGCACAGGGCGGCCCGTTATACAGGGTATACAATGCCCGCACATGGGAACAAAAGAAAAAACAACATGATCTCCCCGTTTTAAATCGTTTACTCCCGCCCCGCATTCCATAACTTCTCCTGATGCTTCGTGCCCGAGTACCATAGGCAATGGTCTTGTACGGCTTCCGTCAATAACAGACAGATCGGAATGACACAATCCTGCTGCATGAATTTTTACCAGTACTTCTCCGTAACCGGGAGCACTTAAATCAACTTCCTCGATGCGCAAGGGATTGCTTTCATTATACGGACGGGCTTTTCCCATCTCATACAATACCGCGGCTTTTATTTTCATATGCTTTGAATATAATTTAGCTATGAGCCATCAGCTTTCAGCTATCAGCTAAAGTATACCAACAACAAGCTCCTCACTTCTCACCTCCCACTTCTCACCTTTCACTTTTCACCTCTCACTTTTCACCTC
>CAMPJQ010000481.1 GCA_946886925.1 uncultured Terrimonas sp. | reverse complement strand
TGTTAATGGTAAGGTATACAAAGTAACAGGAGTAATGAAAGACGTTCCCAAAAACGCTCATGTCATTTTTAATAACCTTGTTTCGAGAAGTTCGCTTAGGGCTGACATCGAGAATAACTCGGGAAACATAGAATACTTAACCTATGTATTACTAAAACCAGGTACAACAGCCGCTGCATTTGATAATAAGATGAAACCCATGTACGATAAATACCTGGCTTCCATCTTTGCGCAGTATAATATTAAAATAAAGTTTGAAGCACAACCCATCACGTCCATACATCTTCATTCCAATACAGCTAACGAGCCTGAAGAAACGGGTAGCATGTCTTATATCTACATATTTTCGGCTGTAGCATTTTTTATGCTTTTGATTGCCTGCATTAACTACATGAATTTAACTACGGCGAGATCTGCGAGAAGAGCAAAGGAAATAGGTATAAGAAAGGTAACCGGTTCAAATAAAACACAACTGGTATTACAGTTTTTGATTGAATCAACACTTACGGCTTTGGTTGCTTTACTATTGAGTATAGGGCTGATTGCGCTATTCCTTCCCATGTTTAATACACTGGCCGGGAAATATATTTCGTTCGGTACATTATTCAAACCAGATACTATACTTATTCTGCTGGCTGTAGTTGTGTTTGTTGGAATTGTGGGCGGCAGTTACCCCGCATTTTATTTGTCTAAATTTAACCCGGTCGATGTATTAAAGGGAAGCTTGTCAAAAGGCTCCAGTAATGTTAATTTAAGAAAGGCTTTAGTAGTGATACAGTTTTCCATATCCATGATTATGCTGATTTGCACATGGGTGGTATATGGACAACTTCGATATTTAAGAAATAAAGATCTTGGTTTTGACAAAGCTCAGGTGATGACTGCATCGGCTGTTACAGACAGGGATATACAAAGTTCTGTTCTTTCTTTTAAGAATGAAATGCGCAATAACCCGCAGGTACTTTCTGTTAGTTCTGCAAGCTCAGTGCCGGGGCAGGGAAATAGTTTTAATTTATTCTCTATTCAAACAAAAGACGGATATGTAGATAAAGGAGTAGATGTATATGCTATTGATGAGGACTATATTAAAACACTTGGTATTAAATTGGCAAAGGGCAGGAACTTTTCAGGACTTTCAGATACGCTGCATGGTATGCTGGTGAATGAGAAAATGGTACAGGAATTTGGTTGGGGCGATAATCCTCTTGGCAAAAGAGTGAAATTTCCCGGTGATACTTCAGGTAATTATCTTGAAGTGGTAGGCGTAGTGAAAGACTTCAATCAAAAGTCATTGTATAATCCTATTACTCCATTGATTTTATTGTACAGGCCCAATACCAATCTTATTCAGCTAAAATTAAGCACTGCAAATATTCCTTCTACAATTGCTGGTATAGAACAAACCTGGAAGAAGACATTTCCGGATATGCCTTTTCAATATACTTTTCTCGACCAGGATTTTGATTCACAATATGCCGCCGATCAGAAACGTGGAAAAATATTTACCGCATTCTCTGTACTTACAATATTTATTACATGCCTTGGACTTTTAGGCTTGATTGCCTTTACAACAGAACAAAGACAGAAAGAGATCAGTATCCGCAAAGTAATGGGCGCGAATGTTGGCCAGATCGTTCCGCTGATTACTAAAAATTTTGTTGTGCTGGTTGGTTTATCGTGTATTATCGCTTTTCCCGTTGCATGGTATTTTATGGCGAAATGGCTGAAGATATTCCCCTACAATACCGGATTAAGTATAATGCCATTTATACTTTCAGCATTGGTTGTATTGATGATAACAATGCTTACGGTAATATTTCATACAATACGGGCAGCGGTGGCTAACCCCGTGAAGGCGCTGAGAAGTGAATGATACAAATGTGGAAATGTGAGAATGTGGAAATATGGAAAGGTGAAAAATCTGAAAATGAAAGCGGCGGCATGCGACCAAAGGAGCGCAAGACCGCGTGGTAAATGTTAGAATTTTAATAGCTGAAAACTGATCCGCCGCGCAAATTGCTGACGGCTCAAAACGTATAATTATGTTGAGAAATTATTTTAAAATCGCGTGGCGGAATATTACAAGACACAAAGCATATTCAGTGCTTAATATCACTGGACTTTCTATTGGCATGGCATGCAGTATATTGATCCTGCTTTGGGTAAGACATGAACAGAGCTACGACCGGTTTAATGCCCGTGTAAATGATATATACCGAATGGTTTGTAATGCCGGCGATTTCAAAGCGGCGGTAAGCCCCGCTGGTATGGCAGAAGAATTACGCCTAAAAATACCTGAAATAGAAAGTGCATTGCGCATTAGCAAACCATCTACTCAATTAATGCAGATTGGGGATATGAAATTTGACGAGAAACGGGCTTTTTTTGTTGACTCAAATTTTTTGCAATTCTTTTCTTATGCATTGCTGAAAGGAGATCGTAAAACTGCTCTTAATAATATAGATGGGGTTCTGATCACCGAAGACATTGCTAATAAATATTTTGGCAAAGAAGATGCTATGGGTAAAGTCATACGCGTGAATAATAAGGAAAATTTTATAGTGAAAGGTGTTTTAGCCAATGCGCCATCTAACGCTCATTTCCAGTTTGACATCATATTTCCAATGTCTACGCTTGCCAGAACAGATTATGATCTGATCAATAAAGTATGGGGCAACTTTAATTTTTATACATACCTGCAATTGCATAGCAACGTTGCCAGGAACGCAGTGCCGCGAATTGTAAAACAAATTAAAGCGCTTTTCCAGGAGCACAACGGGAAAGACGTTAAAATTGATTTCCAACTGCAGCCACTGGCAGATATTCACCTTCATTCTAAACTGCAGATTGACCTGCCCGGTCATGGCAATATCCAGTATGTAAATATTTTTTTCATTGTGGCTATCTTTATACTTGCAGTAGCCTGTATTAACTTTATGAATCTGGCCACTGCACGTTCTGCCAGGCGGGCAAAAGAAGTTGGGCTAAGAAAGGTTGTTGGCGCAGGACGTTACCAGATCATTCTCCAGTTTTTAGGAGAAGCATTGATCATTACTTTCCTTTCGCTCATTATTGCTATCGGTATAGTATACCTGCTGCTGCCGGCCTTTAATAACCTTGCCGGGAAACAACTCAACGCAGACCTTACGGATGGAAAATTATGGCTTACTCTTTTCTTCATCGCTGTAGCTACAGGCCTCTTATCAGGCAGCTATCCTGCTTTATTCCTTTCAGGATTTAAGCCTGTAAAAGTATTGAAGGGAAAGGTTAAAATTACCGGCGGCAGCATGATATTCAGAAACACGCTGGTGGTAACACAATTTGTAGTGGCAATTTTACTCCTGGCCGGAACAGCCGTTGTGTACCAGCACTTAAAT
>CAMPJQ010000480.1 GCA_946886925.1 uncultured Terrimonas sp. | reverse complement strand
GTTTGGCGTTGCCAATATCATGTTTGTTTCCGTTCGGGAACGAACCAGCCAGATAGGTCTGAAAAAAGCGATTGGCGCAAAAAGTCATATTATACTTACAGAATTTTTGCTGGAGTCCGCTTTTCTTTGCATCATTGGCGGGCTGATAGGATTAACTCTTGTTTTTATTCTCACACAAATACTGAGTGGAGTACTGGACTTCCCAGTTTATATTTCTACTAATAATATGGTCATGGCCATTGTTATCTGTATTATTGTTGGCATATTGGCTGGTTTTATTCCAGCCAGGCAAGCGGCAAGAATGGATCCGGTGGTGGCGATAAGGAGCAAATAGTTGACAGAGCATAGATGGCAATTGACAGGTTAATAAGTCAGGATGTTACTTTTATCTTTGCAATTATTCAACATTCAATCTATTAATTTGTCAATTACAATACTCGCCATAGAATCTTCCTGCGACGAAACTTCCGCTTCTGTTTGCCGTGATGGAAAAATATTATCCAATATTATTGCCACACAAAAAATACACGAACAGTATGGCGGTGTAGTACCGGAACTGGCCAGCCGTGCACATATGCAAAATATTGTTCCGGTTGTAGACACGGCGCTGTCAGCTGCTGTCTGTCAACTGTCATCTGTTGATGCGATTGCCTTTACCCGGGCCCCTGGATTAATTGGATCACTATTGGTAGGCTCACAATTTGCCAAATCACTTTCACTGGCTCTTGATAAACCATTGATCGCTGTGCATCATATGCAGGCACATGTGTTGGCCAACCTTATTGACGATCCTAAACCCAATTTCCCTTTTCTCTGCCTGACGGTGAGTGGAGGTCATACGCAAATAGTGTTGTGCGAATCACCCATGCAAATGAAAGTTATCGGTGAAACAATTGATGATGCTGCAGGAGAAGCGTTTGATAAATCAGCAAAACTATTGGGCCTGCCTTACCCCGGTGGGCCGCTGATCGATAAATATGCAAAGGACGGCGATGCAACACGTTTTAAATTTCCGGAACCACAAATACCGGGTTTAAATTTCAGCTTCAGTGGTTTAAAAACTTCTATTCTTTATTTTTTGCAGAATGCAGGCACAAGCCTTGTTTATAAAGAGGAATTCAGGGCCACCGAAGAAGAGAAACAAAAATTCATCGACGATAATCTTGCAGACATATGTGCTTCTATTCAGCAGCGGATTGTTTCTATACTATTAAATAAATTGAAAAAAGCTGTGGCAGAAACCGGTGTCACAGATATTTGCCTGGCAGGTGGAGTATCAGCAAACAGTGGTTTACGAAAAGCGTTTGAAGAACTGGGTGTAAAAAATAACTGGAAAACGTTTATACCCGCTTTTGAATATTGCACTGACAATGCAGCGATGATCGCCATCACAGGTTATTTTAAATTTTTAGCCGGCCAGTTTTCAGATCTGTCCGTCAGTGCAACAGCAAGGGCGGAATGGGATAGTATGAGTTAACAGTTTAGAGATGACAGTTGACAGACCGTTCTAAGAAGCTGTTTAAATTTCATGAAATGGAACACGGATGATCAAACGGATTTACAGAGATAAAATCCGTGTAAATCTTTCAAATCTCCCGCTATGGCGGGAAAGGATTTTTTATCCGTGTCTGATTTTTAATTTTTAAACAGTTTCTAAGTAAAAAATTAAGGACTGCAACCTGCCAAAATTTTAATAATTATTCAGTACAATTTTATCAAAAAATGAAACAAGATGTTACCCGGGTAATTCCAGTTCTTCGGATATTTGACATTGCAAAAGCTGAGGAATTTTATATAGGCTGGCTTGGTTTTACTATTGATTGGAAACATCGTTTCGGCGAAAACTTTCCTTTGTACATGCAGGTTTCTTTGAATGATATTGTATTCCATCTTACGGAACATTATGGCGATTGCAGCCCCGGCGCCAAAGTATTTATCAGAACTACCGGCCTTGACGATCTGCATAAACAACTTACTGCAAAAGATTACCGCTATTATAAGCCTTGCGTGGAAATAGCACCATGGAATGCAAAGACGATGGAACTGTCGGATCCTTTTGGCAATAAATTATTATTCAGCGAATCATTGGATCAATAATCTTATTTTTCCCCTATTATTATTCGTGTAATTCGTGGCTAACAATTATTTCCAATTCAAACAGTTCATTATTCACCAGGACCGGTGTGCTATGAAGGTAACAACGGATGGATGTTTATTTGGAGCATGGGTGGCTAAGCAGGTCCACGTTGATAAGATGAAAGTTGACAGCATTCTCGATATAGGAACCGGCACCGGTTTACTAACCCTCATGCTTGGTCAACAAACCAATGCATCAATTGATGCCATTGAAATTGATAAAGAGGCTGCTGAACAGGCAAAGGAAAACGTTTTAAATTCTCCCTGGGCTGACAGAATAAGTATAATTTATGGGGATGTAAAAGAGTTTTCGGGGAAACAACAATATGATGTGATCGTCAGCAATCCTCCATTTTATGAAAATGAATTAAAGTCGGATAATAATAAAAAGAATAAAGCTCATCATGACGAAAGCTTATTATTAAATGATCTGGCAGCAATCATTCAACGAAACCTCAAACCTCAGGGTGTGTTTTATTTATTACTTCCTTATAAACGAAATCATGAAATTGAAACCTGTATTGCAAATAATAAGCTGGCCATTTTACATAAAACATTCGTAAAGCAATCAACCAAACATAATTACTTTAGAATTCTATTATCCGGGAAACATTTCGAAAATAATAAAGAAGATTTTGACACAACTGAAATTGCTATCCGGAATGAAAAGCAAGAGTATACTCCCGAATTTATTGCTCTTCTAACAGACTACTATCTCTATCTGTAGCAGTCGCCTATTGCCTGTCGCCTATTGACTCCTTTCCTTCCGCGTAATCTTTCAGATATAAATATGGTTCTGTCAAATGGCCTTCTTTTGTCATGGTAGCTCTTTCAATAATCGCAGAACTCCCTTTAATAAGATCATCCAGTATAAATTTTATCAACTGTTCGCCGAAATATCTTGATGCGTCCCTCGGCAATTCATTAGGTAAATTACCTACAGCCATTATATCAATTGAGCCAGGCAAATAAGGCGCTGTTTTCTTCAGCGTATTCCTGTCTATTCCATAAATAGGATCTTCAATCGTCTGATCACCGGCATTGATAGGCACAGAACCATTAACATCATCTGTAACATCAGCAATGGTTTGAATAATAAAATCATCCGCTTTTACATCTGTTTTTTCAAACAACCGCGGCACCGTTTTATCCCAATAAATACCATTGAGCAAAATATCTGTCTGCGCGGCATAAGGCAAAAATTTGCAGGCATATGCCGAAGGATGTTCATGAAACTCTATGCGACTG
>CAMPJQ010000479.1 GCA_946886925.1 uncultured Terrimonas sp. | reverse complement strand
AAACCCTATCGCTTTTTGCGGGGATTACAATATCTTTCTGAGTTACATCTCTTTTACGATTTTTTATTGTATTCATTTTTACCGATCTTTAAATGATACGCATCTTATTTAATAACTTATAAAACACGTTTGTATGCCAATTGTAAAAGTAATTGAAGTAATTGCCTCTTCAGAAAAAAGTATTGACGACGCTATCCGTTCGGCTGTAACCGAAGCTTCCAAAACCGTTCGCAATATTGATTCGGTTTTTGTGAAGGACATTAAAGCTCATGTTAAAGACAACAAAGTGACTACATTCGGTGTAATATGCAAGATCTCTTTCAGGCTGGATGATTAATGGCGGCTGTGGTACTCCAAATCTCCGGGTAATTGAAGAAAGAATGCCGGGAGATTTGGATTGCTCCGTCTTTTTATTTTAGTTTATTCCTTCTCTCCATTACTTCGCGCCAGGTAGTAATAATAATGTCTTTTTGCTGCAGGAATTTTTTAAACCCGGGATCCATCATTGCCAGCATATCACCCTTACGCCTTGTGCCTGAACCTGAAATATGCCCGAATGTTTCAGAAGGCCGGGTACAATGCATGATCACCATCGTTAGTCCGGGTTTTAATGCTCCAATCGTTTCACTGTATTTCTCTGTGTAGAATCTCTGTAATGCGGCATCCGATGTTTTGGCATTTTCAGGTATGTTCCAGTCACCGCTATTTTTGTGAAGATCATCCAATACCGGCAAACCGGCATCCCAGATCATTTTACCGATGGCAGTGGTCTTTTGAAGCATTTCAGGTTCTTCCTGTTGGGTATCATTCGTCCATTTACCTGCTTTTTGAAGCGCTTCTTTTTCCCTGCTCATCAGTTCTTCCTTTAAATAGCTGTTGTGCCCTCCGGGAAACATTACCGGTATTTGTTTTTCAATACCCAGCCGGATATATTTTTCCAAAAAAGTTTCGGAGGCAAATAAAGTACCCATATGAGAATCGAAATGCGTAGGTATAAATCCCATAGCTAAAGCCCGCTCTAACTGCGCCCGGATCTCCACATCTACTTCATCGGCAGAAGCATGTTTTACCACATCTTCTGCTTCGGGCCACATGGCGCCTTCGGTATCCACCAGCCCCGGAACAGCGGGCTTGCCCGATAATGGTGGCCAGCGGTAATTATTCCATTCGGAAGTAAGTGTAAGATGCAATCCCCCATCATGGCGGGGATGAGATTTTATATACCGTACAATTTCGGGTACCCACGGGCAGGGCATCATTACGCTAAAGGAAGATGCCACGCCCTTCTCCAATGCATTCAGTGTACCTTCATTGGAGTCGTGCGACATACCCGCATCGTCTACATGCAAAATAATAACCCGTGAGCCTTTGGGCCATCCCAGCATTTCGGCATACGTAGGCGCTTGCGCTATGGCGCTTATTGAGGTTACCGCCAATAGCAAAAAAGTAAAAAAGCATTTCATAAAACCGGTATATTATTCTAAGGAGCACAGGATAAAAAATAATACTCAAAAAGAGGCTTCTTCGCCCATTAAATCATAGGCTGCATGAGTGAATGATCCTTGTAACCTGGACCCTGTAACCTGAGACCTTCTTCTGCCCCTAATTCAACCCCCTGAAATCAACGGGCACCAGTTTGCTTACACCCGGCTCCTGCATGGTTACACCATAAATAATATCCACAGTAGACATGGTCATTTTATTGTGGGTAACAATAATGAACTGTGAGTTTTCGCTGAACTGGCGGATCATATTGGTGAACTTGTTTACGTTGGCATCGTCAAGCGGGGCATCCACCTCATCTAATATACAAAATGGCGCTGGTTTGATCAGGTAAATAGCGAACAGCAATGCGGTTGCCGTTAAGGTTTTTTCTCCACCGCTTAACTGGGTAATGGAAGAAGGCCGTTTGCCTTTTGGTTTGGCAACAATATCAATTCCTGTTTCAGCAAGGTTTTCGGGGTTTTCCAGTAAAATATCCGCGGTATCTTCTTCAGTAAATAAGGCTTTAAATACCTTCTGAAAATTTTCTCTCACCGTATTGAAGGTTTCCAAAAATTTTTGGTTGGCAGTGGCTTCTACCTCCTGTATGGTTTGCAAAAGGCTATCCTTTGCCGTTACCAGGTCGTTTTTTTGCTCAAGAATGAACTCGTATCTTTTCCGCATTTCCTGGAAAGCCTCTATAGCGGTAGGATTTACTTCACCCATATTTTCAAGTCGCTTTTTCATTCTTTCACAGGAAGCCTGTAATTCTTCCAGCGGTGTTTGTGTTGAACGCGCCTCATCAAGTATAGTATCCAGATCAACCCTGAACTCCACGCTCAGCCTTTCTTTCATACCGGCCAACTGAAGCTTCAATTCGCTTAGTTTGTCTTTTATTTCATTCAGCAAATAATCCAGTTGTTCTTTTGCCTTTTGCCTGTGGCGCAATGCGCTTTCCTTTTCATTTAAAGCATTGCGGCGGTTATAATAGGCCTGGTCGGCTTCATTCAGCTTCTTTTCCTCTTCATCTTTGCTCCGCAGCATATCCAGCAATATAGCTGCAACCATCTTCAATGCTTCATTTGTTTGAGCGATACTGTCCGATGCTTCCAGAAATTGGGAATGGCTGTTTTCTATCTGGCTTTTAAGATCAACCAGTTGGCCGTTTTTAAATTGATGCTCCTGCTTAAGTGCATTTACCTTGCTCTGCAACTTTGCATACTGAAGATTGCTGTCATTGTACGCAGCATTTGCAAAATTGTATTCCTGTTCAGCAAGCGTATAATCCTGCTCAGCGCCCCGGAGATTGTTCTGCAGTTCCAGTAGTTGTGTATTTAATTTTTCCAGTTCCTCCCTCACTTCGGCTATGCTATCGTGATTACTCTGCAATTGTACTCTAAGATCTTCAAGCCGCCTGCTACCATTTTCTTCCATATGCTGCAGGTTTTCCATTTTATTCTGCAAAGCAAAAGCCTGGTTGGTTAACTGGCTAATCGCGTCCTGCGTTTGCCGTATGGCCTGCTCTTTCAATTGCTGGTTATAACCAATTACTTCGTTATGCCGCGCCTGGATAGCGGATTTCAACTCGTTAACCACTGCTTCCTGCGCTATTATTTCACCATTCAGTTTTTCAAGGTTTTTCGCACGGCCTATTTTTTTCCCTTCAAATAATCCTACGCTGCCGCCGGTAAGCGCATATTTACCTTTCACATATTTGCCATGCTTTTCCAATACTACAGCACCATTGCTATTAAGCAGGGCTTCATCATTTTCAGCAATATACACGTTACTCAACAGGTATTCCGCCAGTTTCCTGTATTGCCCTTCCACCTCAATAACATCCATAGCAGCAATCGTTCCAACAGGCTGGTGATGTTGCATATCATTAAAATCATTTACCCTGTCC
>CAMPJQ010000478.1 GCA_946886925.1 uncultured Terrimonas sp. | reverse complement strand
AAAACCAAAAAGAACGAAACCAAAGAGCAGATCATGCACAATCACCGTTTGGTGTACAGCTATCTGCAGAATAAAGAAGCAGTAAAGGAATTGTTTACTGTAATTGCGCCTAAAGTTGCCGGCAGACCCGGTGGTTATACCCGCATCATTAAATTAGGAAAACGTTTGGGAGATAACGCGGAAACAGCGCTGATTGAACTGGTTGACTTCAATGAAGTATATACCAAAGGCACTGAAAAAGCGGCAACAACTACAAAAAGAACGCGCAGGGCAGGTAGCAAAAAGAAAGCGGAAGCCAAAGAAGAAGCTGCTGAACAAGCACAGCCTGCAGTTGAAGCTAAGGTTGAAGAAACCCCCGAAACCGATAAAGAAAAAACCGCGGAGTAATATCAAAAATGTTAAGAACCTTTTAATAGCAAAGCAGGATCATTATAAGGTCCTGCTTTTTTTGCATATAGCACAATTGTGCAGAAATAGTTTGGGCAAAAACCATTGTAATTTATTTTATTTGCAAAATTTGTATTGAATGTCTGAATCGCACACAAAACCGGCAGTACTTCTTTTGGAAGATGGAAATGTTTTTTACGGCAAAGCTTTTGGTAAAACAGGAACTACTACGGGTGAAATTTGCTTTAACACCGGCATGACCGGTTACCAGGAAGTATTTACCGATCCCAGTTATTACGGGCAGGTTGTTATTATGAATGCCGCGCATGTAGGAAATTATGGTGTAAAAGCTGCAGATGTAGAAAGCAATTCCGTAAAGATAAAAGGATTGATCGGCCGGAACCTGGAAGAAAAATACAGCCGCCTGCAGGCAGATCATTCCCTTCAGCAATACCTCGAAGAGCAGCAGGTTGTTTCCATACACGGCATTGACACAAGAGCGTTGGTAGTGCATATACGTACCAGTGGCGCTATGAACTGTATTATCTCTTCAGAAACTACGGATTTAAACATTCTTAAAGCCAAACTGGCGGAAACACCTTCTATGAACGGACTGGAACTCGCTTCTGTTGTTTCTACCCGGGAGGTATATGAAATGGGCAATCCGCATTCAGCAACCCGGGTGGCAGTATATGATTTTGGGGTGAAGAAGAATATTTTGAACTGTCTTACCGAAAGAGGGGCGTATGTAAGAGTATACCCTGCTAAAACATCGCTGGAGCAAATAGAAGATTTTAACCCGCATGGCTATTTTATATCCAATGGACCGGGCGATCCTGCACCGATGGATTACGGGGTACAAACAGTAAAGGGAATACTTCAAAAAGGAAAACCTTTATTTGGTATTTGTCTCGGGCACCAGTTGCTGGCGATGGCAAATGGAATACCTACTTTTAAAATGCATCATGGTCATCGTGGATTGAATCATCCTGTAAAAAATATCATTACCGGGCGAAGCGAGATCACTACCCAAAATCATGGGTTTGGCATTGACCCGGAAGCAGTAAAAAAATCGCAGGCTGTAGAAATTACGCACGTTAATCTTAATGATGATTCCATTGAAGGAATACGCATGAAAGATAAACCTGCATTTTCTGTTCAGTATCACCCCGAATCAACGCCCGGACCGCACGACAGCCGCTATTTGTTTGATGAGTTTATGGGGATGATGAAGAAACGTGAGAAGTGAGAGGAGAAAGAAGACTGGTTTGTAGCTTCACGTTTATCGTTTGTGCATTGGCAAAAGAAATATAAACATGAAAATCGCGATCATCAACGGGCCAAATTTAAACCTTCTCGGAAAGCGGGAAACGGATATTTATGGCAATATGCCATTTGAAAAATACTTTAATGAACTGCAAAAAAAATTTCCGCAGGTAAGCCTCCATTATTACCAGAGCAATGTGGAAGGTGAACTGGTTAATGAATTACAGCGCTTAGGATTCGACTATGACGGTATCATTTTAAATCCGGCCGCGTATACACATACTTCTGTTGCCATTGGCGATGCCATTGCTGCCATTAAAACACCTGTGGTGGAAGTACATATCTCCAATGTACATGCCAGGGAAGATTTCCGTAAACTGTCGCACGTATCGGGTAAATCGGTGGGCAGCATTTTTGGGTTGGGCCTAAAAGGATATGAATTGGCCCTGCAATATTTAATAGAAGGCGGAAAATAAAGTGTAATTTCCTTCTGCTGACCAAACTGGCGATCTTGTATCATGAGTCATATCAATGTATTAATGCTAAACCAGTGCCTACCTTCATCCCATATTATTGCCGATGCAGTAATACGGCTTGAAAGAATGGATTATCTTCATGATAATCAGATAAGAGGGTTTGTTTTAAAGCCGGAACGCTGGCTTTAAAACAGTGAAATATATTCAAGCATGGAAGGAAGCAGGCGCGGGTCTTGCTATGTACATAAAGCAATGCTACCAAACTTGCGTCAGTGTTGAAAAAAAATTAAGTATCTTAATGCTATGCCATATGTCAGCAAAACGAGAAAAAAAGTTGACGGCGGATGCGCCATAGTTTTGATAATATTAATCATGCTGTCTGCGGGGTCCAAATGCATAAAAGGAGCTATCGAATATGCTAAAAGTTCAAACGAGGACACTAAAGAAATAACCGTCGATAGTATAAAGCCTCCCACTTACACACCTGAGCCAGTTTTTAAGGAACATGATTGGCACATTCTCGACACCTTACCTATACCAAAATATTTAGGCGATATGGGCGACTCCTGTTACGTTTCATCGGTTCATTGGTTTTACGTGAAGGAAGATAATGATAAGTGGGTTTATAAAGGCGAAATGTACGCGCCGCCAAAACTCGACTTTTAAGGATTTTCGTCCCATGGGGGTCTGCCGTGTGGATAAGAAGCGTGGGTCGAGCCTCAGGCAAATAAAAAACACGTTCAGCGCAGGTTTCACAACTCTTCGCAATAGCTTTTTGTGAAGACCCCAGCGCGATTCATAAGAGGCGATATTTGATTGGTAGAGATATGTAAAAAGCGGGAGTTGCCTTAAAAGCAGAATTGGTCACCCCACTGGTGACAACACCAGGCGGGGCGGAATGGCCACCCCTGAATACCCCAAATCAGAAATCAACAAATCAAAAATCAGAAATACCTTCACTCTTCTTTCCCCCCAAATTTCTCCTTTAAAACTTTCTCAATCCTTTCCGCCAGCGAAGAAACGGTTTCGCCGGGCGTGGCAGTAAAATCCTGTAGGGCTTCCTGAACAAGATTGAGTGCAGTCTCATATTTTTTAAACTGAGCATATAAAATTTTTTCATCACCGGTTTCCCAATAACTTCCTTCATCACTAAGGGTAAAACTTTCCAGGTATTTTGCAGAAATATGTTTTAAAAGTTTGAGGATAGCAATATGAGCATCCGGCCCGGCGTATTGTGTTTTAGCGGTTGTGGTAAACATCAGTTC
>CAMPJQ010000477.1 GCA_946886925.1 uncultured Terrimonas sp. | reverse complement strand
AAACAATATCCATTTATCCTGTAAATACTTTTTTTGCAGGCAAATGCGATCTGCCTGTTTGCAATGACCCCGATCCCATGAACTGTAAAACAATAGCAACTGAAACCCGTACCGCTTCATTTCGAAAAAAGCACCATCTCTCCGAAATAACCGTGCTCAATGCAGATGGCAAACGGTATGTATATGGCCTGCCGGTTTACAATACCATGCAAAAAGATGTGAGTTTTAGCGTAAACAAAAGCAACGCCGATATACCAACCGGCTTAGTAGAATATGCGCCGGGATTGGATAATACTACACGCAATACAAAAGGAAAGGACAATTTTTACGGGGCGGAAGAATTGCCGGCCTATGCGCATTCCTTTTTGCTTACAGGAATTGTTTCAGCAGATTATGCTGATAAAACGGGCGATGGCATAACCGGCGATGATATGGGTGATGCTGTAAAATTCAATTACAGCAGGATCTATGGCAATGACAATATGTTTCGCTGGCGTACGCCTTTTGCTCAAAATAAAGCCACCTATAATGAAGGGTTAAAAACAGACAACAGTGATGACAAAGGCAGCTATATATACGGGCAAAAGGAAATATGGTATCTCCATTCGCTTGAATCAAAATCAATGATCGCCACTTTTACACTCAATGATCCTCAAAAAGGAGAAATAAGAGAAGATGCTTATGGAACAATAGATGAAAATGGGGGAACCAACCTGCAGCAGCCGCTCCGGTATCTTAAACAAATTGACTTGTACAGTAAAGCAGATTATATAAAAAACCACGATGCAGCAAAACCCATTAAAACCGTTCATTTCGAATACAATTATGAGCTTTGCCAGGGCTCACCCTCCTCCTCATCCGGCAAAGGGAAACTAACTTTAAAAAAAATATGGTTTACTTATAATAAGAATGACAAAGGACAACAAAATCCTTACGTTTTTCTGTATCATCCGCAGGATGCCAATGACCCCAACAGCATTCCCAAAGCAGCGTACAATCCACCATACGATCCCAAAGGTTTCGATCGCTGGGGCAATTATAAAGATGCCGTCAACAACCCGGCGCAAATGAGCAATGCCGATTATCCCTATACACTTCAAAACGGTAATGAAAGCAGCAATGGCAAATGGGATAGTGCAAAAGCCGCTGTACATGCGGCAGCATGGACGCTCAGCGATATCGTGCTTCCTTCCGGCGGAAGAATGAATGTTCAATATGAATCCGATGATTATGCCTATGTGCAAAACAGGAGAGCCATGCAAATGTGCGGGATAGAAGGTTTTGGTAGTTCAGCTAATCTGAATGATAAAACAAATAATTTGTATGGTTCATCCACGGAAGCGTATAAAGATTATCGGTATATATTCATCAAACTACCCTCACCCATAAGCGCAACAACATCTGCCGGAATTAAAAAGGAAATTTTGCAGAAATATTTATCCGGTTCTTCCAAATTATTTTTCCGGCTCCGGGTGCAGATGCCTCCTGATATATATGGTGGTGGAGATGAACATGTGGCAACCTATGCGCAATATGAAGATTACGGTTTAACCACCAACAATAGCATTGCCTGGATCAAAATAAAAGGAACTGACATACTAAAACCCGGCGATGGCGATGCCAGCCCGCTTACCAAAACCGCGCTGCAGGTGTTAAGACTTAACCTGCCTTCCAAAGCCTACCCCGGCTCCGATCTTAACGGAGATTTTGACGCGCTGGCATTGGTTAAGGCCACCTTCGCCGTAATGGGCAGCATAGGTGAACTATTTTTAAAATTCCCGGTACAGGCCCGGATAAGAGGCTGGGCGAAAAATGTAAATACCGAACGATCTTTTATACGATTGACCAACCCTGGATATAAAAAATACGGCGACGGGTTAAGGGTTAAGCGCATAACGATTCATGACAACTGGAACAAAATGACTGGCGGTGCGGAACAGGATGCGACTTACGGACAAGAGTATGATTACACTACTGTTAAAGACATCAATGGAGTTAAAACGATAATCAGCAGCGGGGTGGCAAGTTATGAGCCAGGTATAGGCAATGAAGAGAATCCCTTTCGGGAACCCATTGAATACAATGAACAGATAGCGCCTTTAGCCCCCGTTAATAATATGTATTCAGAACATCCCCTCGGAGAAGCATTCTTTCCTTCGGCTGCCGTAGGTTATGGTAAAGTAAGGATACACACCATTCATTACAAAGACGTGAAATCGGCAAACGGTTACGAAGAATCGGAGTTCTATACCACTTATGACTTTCCTACGATAGTGGAACATACGCCGCTGGAAAAAAGAAAATACAACTCGGAAAACCTGCTGAATATTTTGAACCTGTATTCAAAAAAAGCACTGGCTTTTTCGCAGGGATTTAAAATAGAAACCAACGATATGAATGGCAAACCCCGGGGCTCGGCTTCTTATCCGGAAAACGATCCGTATAGTCCTTTAGCATATACTAAATATTATTACAAAGTGGAAGATGAAAATGCGGAGTTCAAACGATTATCCAATACAGTGGCGGTTGTTGATTCTGCCAATGGCCATATCAATATGCAGGCACAGGTGGGAAGAGATGTTGAGCTGATGGTTGATATGCGTGAACAGGAATTCAAATCGCAGGGTGCAGGTATTGAATTTAATATAGATGGTTTTATGGCCGGCCCAATTCCTGTAAGTATTCCATTCCCATGGCTGATGCCGCATTTTGAAATGAACCGCTATCGTTCGGCCGCTATTACCAAAGTGGTGCAGCGTTATGGTATTATTGATAAAATAATGGTATACGAAAAGGGCAGTTTGGTTACCACCGAAAATCTTTTGTACGATGGCGAAACCGGCGATATTTTATTAACCCGAACACAAAATGAATTTAATGATCCCGTATACCAGTTCAATTATCCTGCGCATTGGGCTTATAGTGGTATGGGAGCGGCATATAGCAATATCGCTGCTGTTTTCCATAACATCAGTTTCAGCAATGGCAAAATTATAAGTGCCCCGGATTATCCCGGTATTGAAAAATATTTTGAAAGCGGTGATGAGATTAAAATCTTTAACGGGTTGGAAAGGCAGGCTGAACAAAATGGTATAAATGCATGCACGGGTTTCGGTATTTGTAACGAACCTGTTATGGGCGCTACCACTACTAAAAAAATCTGGGCTATACATTCCTCCAAGATTCACTTCAGCAAAGGATTAACAGGTATGTGTTTTATTGATAAAGAGGGAAAATTTTTTACCGGAACAGGTAATGATTTGCAAATACTTCGTTCCGGCAAACGAAACATGGCGGCTACCAGCATAGGCAATATTGTGAGCCTGCAAAATCCTGTGCAGCAGGTAGCCGGGAAATGGAAATTGGTGTTGAATACCACAACCAGGGTGATCAATACC
>CAMPJQ010000476.1 GCA_946886925.1 uncultured Terrimonas sp. | reverse complement strand
TGATCTTCCTTCGTTGCCATCGGCTAAGTAAACGGAAATTTTTGTGCGTAAACTTAACATAGATTCTGCCGTTACTGCAAAAAATACGATCACCATTAAAGGCCAGCGGGTGCCCTATACCGTTATTGCAGGCACGATTCCTGTATGGGATGAGAACGGAAAACCACTCGCCGGTGTGTTTTATACCTACTATGAAAGATCTGATATAAACGACCGTTCATCCCGTCCGCTGGTTATTTCATTCAACGGTGGGCCAGGTACGCCCTCTGTATGGATGGAGATCGGCTACACAGGTCCGCGGATACTTCAAATAGACGACGAAGGGTATCCTGTTCAGCCTTATGGTATTCGCGATAACCCTTATTCTATACTGGATGTGGCAGATATTGTATATATAGACCCGGTGAATACCGGTTTTTCAAGAGCTGTAAACAAGGATACACCAAAGACCAGGTTTTTTGGTGTGAATGCCGACATCAAATACCTGGCAGAATGGATCAGTACTTTCATCAGCCGGTACAAACGCTGGGCTTCTCCAAAATACCTGATTGGTGAAAGCTATGGCACTACAAGGGTATCTGGACTGGCGCTGGAATTACAGAATGCGAAATGGATATACCTGAATGGTGTGATACTGGTTTCGCCTACCGACCTGGGCATTGAAAGGGGAGGGGTGATGGATGCAGCCCTGCTGCTGCCCTATTACGCTGCAACAGCATGGTATCACAAAGTGCTGCCTTCTGATCTGCAGCAAAAAGATCTTACCGCTGTACTGCCCGAAGTGGAAGCTTTTACCGTTAATGAATATTTGCCGGCCCTGGCAAAGGGCGGAACGCTTAATGAAGCCGGAAGAAAACAAATAGCGGCTAAAGTAGCCCGTTATTCGGGGCTGAGTGAAAAAGTGGTGCTGCAAAATAACCTTTCCATTTCCACTAATTTCTTCTGGAAAGAATTATTAAGAGACAAAGGCTATACTATTGGACGCTTAGACTCCCGCTATCTTGGTGTAGATAAAAAAGATGGCGGCGAACGTCCGGATTACAATGCGGAGCTAACCGCATGGCTGCATGCTTTTACACCCGCTATCAATATCTACCTGCGCGATGAACTGAATTATAAAACAGACCTGCCTTACAATATGTTCGGTAATGTATTTCCGTGGAACAATGAAAACAACAAGACCGGCGAAAACCTCCGCCAGGCAATGGCGCAAAATCCCAACCTGCACCTGCTGGTGCAAAGCGGCTATTACGATGGCGCCTGCGATTACTTCAATGCCAAATACAATATGTGGCAAATGGATCCGGGTGGTAAGCTGCAGAGCCGTATGACATGGGAAGGCTACCGCAGCGGGCACATGATGTACCTGCGTAAGGAAGACCTGGCTACGAGCAACCAGCACCTGCGCGATTTTATTTTGAGAACGATACCTAAAGCGGGGAAAGGAGCGATGTATGGCAGGGGAGAGGAGGGTGAAGAGAAGTGAACGGAGAAATTCCGGATTTGTGATTTTATGATTTTTAATTTATTGTTTATCGTTGGCCCTACATAGGCAGGGGTGAGAGGTGAGGAGTGAGAGGAGACCGATGAGGAATAAAAACCCTACGACTTACTTTGCTCAATGAATGTTTTTATTTTTTCATGCTCTTTTCTATTTCAGTAAATGGACCATATTTATGCCTGTACTCTGAAAATGTATCTGCATAAGGTCCAAACGGGTGATCAACCGGCTTTGTTTGTATATCCGGCCAATCTTTATCTGCAGCTTTCAACGGACGGGCCTGAGTATTTACATACGCAGCCACATTCCATGCTTCTTCATCTGTAAGCACCGGGGCCTTATAGCTCACCCCAAAAGGCATATTGTATTTTACAAAGGCCGCGAATTTTGAAATGCGTAATATGCCTGCACCTGTATTATAACTATGCCCGCCCCATAGCGGTGGATACAAAAACCCGTTGCGTGCCTCATTCCATTTGCCTTCGCCATTTTTTCCATGGCAACTCATGCATTTTGAAGTATACACTGCTTTACCTTTAACTGTATCTGCAGCACTTAGCATATATGGAATTTTTTTTGCACCTGAGCCATAAGGCGTTGTGCCTTTTTTTACATTACCGCCCAGCCATTTTATGTAAGCGATCATGGCACGCATTTCTCTACCCCTGGCAGCGATGGGACTGCCGTTCATACTCCTTTCAAAACAGTCATTGATCTTTTTTTCAACAGATTCAATGGTTCCGCTGCGCTGCCTGAACTTAGGATACATAGAGGCTACTGCCGAAAAATTATTTCCCCAAGGTTTGGTACCCGCATTGAGGTGACAGTTCTGACAATTTAATCCGTTTGAGATGGGTTTAACTATACCCTTAGGTCCAAAATAAAAAGCGGTATTCACTATCAGTTCACGACCATACCTGATAAATTTACCCGAGTCGTTTGCAGGTATAAAACTGGTATCAGGCGCCTGCCATACACTAAGTTCTGATACTGGCTCCGGATCATTTTGCGCGTGCTCTTTATTGATCATTAACCAACTGTACGCAACAGACAAACCTGTACCTGCCAGCACGATAATAAAACAAATGATTTTTAATGAGTGGTGCATAATAAAAACTGTCTAAAAAAGCCAGATTGACATAAGCGGTTATCCATGATGTTTAGGTACGGATTTGATGGCTATGGCCTATGCCTGCAATAAGGCTCCGGATTTGGCAACCCGGAACCTGTTATTAATTCCCCTTCTCTGTATGTATTATTAAAAAAAATTATCCTGCAAAGCAATAGGAGCAACCATGTTCCTGCGCACGGTTTACGCCCAGCACACCCGAAGGAAGCGTCTGTACGCCCGGTAATAATCCTGCTATCCATTCTTTTCTCACTGTTTCATGATTGAGCCCCAACTGTTTGGCCACTAAAGCGCTGTAGTGTAAAATTGCCATTTCGCATGTAGCGAACAGTACGCCGGAGTCGCTGAGTTCATTGATTGCCATACCCGGTAAAGGCAGTTCACCTGCTTTTGGCTGCCAGTAAAAATTTCTTTTGGATGCTGTATTGGTGACGGGATCGTTAATTTTAAAAAACTCGCCGAGCTTGTATTTTTCCCAAAGTTTACTGTCCAGGGCAAGCGGTAGTGCATTATGTCTCAGTATCACTACAATTCCAAGTTCTTCGGCCGCTACGCCAGCATTGCTGTTCGTGATCTGGAACACCCGCGGCCATGCTAATGGCATACCATCATTATACTCGGGTGCATCGAATACAATCCTGTGTTTTCCTTTTATCTTTTTAAACCAATCCTCCACACCCGGTAAAGAATGAAATGAGAAACCCGCAGTTGCTTTAACCGGCGCAGCAATGGACGCTATTCCTACTGCTGCTGCTCCCGAAGCTACTTGCTCCAGGAAACCCCTGCGAGATGCTTTTTTT
>CAMPJQ010000475.1 GCA_946886925.1 uncultured Terrimonas sp. | reverse complement strand
GCAATCCCACATTTGTACCATCATCAGGAAATTGATAGCCTTCTAAAAAATGCTCCCATGAAATACGAATACTGCTTCCGGACACGTTGCCGGCCAATACATGCAAAAATGGGCTTACGCCAATAAATGCCGCGGGGAAAATGTGTATGAATTTAAAATGCTGAAGTAAATACGATTGAAGCCCGAAGCTGAGTTTTATTGCTGTGGCACTAATGAGAATTGGCATTTCTCTGAAGCCGCTTTTATCATGGATGATAAATGTTTTTATCCTCATGAATTCCTTTAGGCGGTATAAAAATTTTTCTTTTTCCGGCTCCAGCAGTCCGTTATAATAAGGAAGATGTTTTGTAAGGACTGCTGTTAGCGTTTCATCGGAGAAATGCAGCTTACTGCCGCGGTAAATCAAAAAACCATTTTCATTTTCGTTTCCCGCAACCTCGTTTCCATCATTGTTTTGAAGCACATTCCTGCCTTGCCCGCTTATCCGGGTAATAAAAAAGATCAATGCAATAACAGTCGCCAGGACAGCAATAAATTCAAATAACATTCCTGCTGTTTTTATCTATAGAATAATTGAGGTTTTATATATTTTGAGTTGTGCCAGTATCTTCTTATGCTTCCAGTCCCAGTCTTGCCGAAAAATCGGAAGCAAATACATTGGAAGGATCATATTTTCTTTTAATAGCTAACCATGCTTCATACTGCGGGTACATAAGCCTGAAGGTTGTTTTGTCGAGCATGGCATCTTTACCCAGGTATATTCTTCCGCCGGCCTGCAATACAGCCTGGTCCAGATGTTTGGTAAATGCTTTCAGGTCTTTGGTAACCGGAAAATCAATTGCCAGTGTATATCCTTTAAACGGGAAGGATAAGATGCCTTGTCCTTCCCCCATTTTTTTAAATACATTTAAGAATGGGGTGCAACCGCTGGAGGCAATCATTTCCATGATGTGTCTTAGGTTTGCTATGCCATTTTGTTCGGGAATCACAAACTGGTATTGAATAAAGCCTCTTTTGCCATACCCCCTGTTCCAATTATTAATCATATCCAGCGGGAAAAAGAATTTTTCATAATGCACATACGGCTTGGGAGAATTTTGTACAAACCCGATCAGTTTGTTCAGCAATCGCACGGTAATATTATTCAATGCAAAGTCGGGTAAGAAAAACGGGACGTTCAGTTTGGATGAAGTATGAATTTTTAAAGGTTCTTTTTTTAATGTCTCCGGTAGCTCTTCTAATGTAGCAGCGTTGCCCACTGTCAATACGCCACCGCCTAGTTTTGTCCCGGTAGCGAGCGGGTCAACCCAGGCAACGGAATAATTGTAGTCCTTATACTGTTCCAGCGCATCCAGCATCTCTTCCAGGGAGTTAACCTTTATGGATTGCTGCCTGAAATAAGTGGTCTCCGTTTTTCTGAGCCTGATCTTAGCCGTTAGTATAATGCCCAGTAAGCCGAGTCCGCCAAAATTGGCAATAAATAAATCCGGATGTTCTTCTCTCGAAGCAGTGACTATATTTCCATCGGCCAGTAATATCGTAAAAGAAATTACGCAATTGATAAAGGAGCCGTCTGCATGGTGTGCTTTGCCATGTATATCGTTGGCTATGGATCCACCAATGGTTACGAACTTGGTTCCCGGGCAGATCATGGGCATCCACCCACGTGGGGCAAATGTGGTTATAATTTCATCAAGACTTGCACCGGCTTCACATTCCAGTATGCCTGTTTCTTCATCCCACGAAAGAAAATAATGCATCCCGGTACAAACACACACTTTTTTATTGGTATGAATAGCCTGGTCACCATAACTTCTGCCCAACCCCCTTGCAATAACGGTTCCCTGCGTTATATTTTTCTTTAATTCCTGCTCATTTGCCGGAACAACTACGTATGAACTGGCTTTCGGATAATTGCCCCAACCCGCTAATATTTCCTGATGTTCGGTTGCCATAATATAAAAAAGCTGCAAACTTATGGTTTAGTAGATTGAGATAATAATTTTTGCTTTTTTATTGGTTATTGATTATTCCTACTACTATATCCATTACATTGGTTTGTGTAGGCCCGGTTACGACAAGCCCCCCGGTTTTTTCAAAAAAATGGAATGCATCATTGTTATGAAGATAAGCTTCAGGATCAATGGAAAACGCATTCAATTTAATAAAAGTGTCTGAATCAATTACTGCTCCCGCCGCTTTTGTCGGGCCATCGGTTCCGTCTGTGCCCGCCGAAAGGATAGCAGTATTGTTATTCATAAGCCATTCATCACCTTTCAACGCGCATAATGCAGCTAAAGCAAGTTGCTGGTTGCGCCCGCCTTTACCCTTTCCTCTTATGGTAACTGTTGTTTCACCACCCCACAAAAAGCAGGTGGGGGAGTTGTTAATTTCATTTTTAAGCCTGTTGATAAAAGCCTCAGCCTGTATTTCGGCCTCACCTGTAAGCATAGGAGAAAGAATGGCTGTTGTATAGCCCAGCTTTTTTGCTTTTTGATCTGCGGCATACAGCGCTGTTTGATTCGTAGCTACCAGCGTATTATATACTTTATTAAATACAGGATTTCCGGGTTTTGGCGTATCCGGTATCGTTTCCTTAATTCCGTTTTGCAGTCGGTTCCTGATGCCGGCCGGAAGTTTTTCCGAAAGCTGGTATTTTTCTATTATGCTCCATGCGTTTTTAAATGTTGTTGAATCGGGTACCGTTAGCCCGCTGGCAATCACGGAAAGATCATCGCCAGGCACATCGCTTAGCAGAAGTGCTACCACTTTTGCTTTTGTGTATTGCATCAATTGCCCTCCCTTTATAAGCGACAGATGTTTTCTTACTGTATTTACTTCATCAATTGCTGCTCCCGAATCCAGGAGCAATTGTCCTGTTTGCTGGATATCTTTCAAGGTGCAACCGGGAGGAGCATCAGACAACAGAGCTGACGCTCCTCCACTAACCATTAGAAGGATAATGTCTTTTGCTCCAGCTTTTTTAAACAGGTCCACTATTGCCTTCCCAGCCAGCAAGCTGTTATCATCGGGCACCGGATGCCCGGCTTCAATGGTTCGGCTATGAACAAGTTTAAGCGCGTGATCATGTTTGGTAACTACAATTCCTTCAGCTATGCAGGAACCTAAAATTCTTTCTGCTTCTAAAGCCATTGCCGCCGCGGCCTTTCCCACGGCAGCCATATAGAAGTTATCAATATCAGTTAATGCGAAACTCTGGTCGGCTATTTTTATCGTGTCGCCCTGCAATTGAATATGCTGTGGAATGAAATGCGCAGGCTTCACTGCCTCCACACCTGCAAGAAAAATCTGTATGGCATCTGCTCGTAGCATACCCGAAATTAACATTAGTTTTAAATCCCTGCGGCTGTACTATCCCAATCAATTTTATATTATCTTCGATGTTAATTAGTTGTTTAACTAACTAATCTGTAA
>CAMPJQ010000474.1 GCA_946886925.1 uncultured Terrimonas sp. | reverse complement strand
AAAAACTATTTCTGATAAGAATTTTCGCTTTAAATACTTTATCCTCCACTTTAATTAATCTAACTTTAAAGTATCACTAAAACCAGGCAAATGAAATGTCTATTTGTTTTTGGATCTGCTTTCCTGGTTTTATATTTCGGCTCATGTGCTAACAATGCAAAAACCAACATGCAACAACAGCAACAAATTACAGAAGAACTTACTCAGATAACAAGCTTGCTCCGCGACAGCAGCTTCGCACTGGATATGGCAAAAAACCAGGATGCGGCTTATTACAAAGCCCAGGGCCAGCCGGCGCCGGACTTTTTACATCAAAACGAAGAAGCCGCAGTTGTAGGAAAAAGTGCAAAAGAAGAAAAAATTGCAACGAACATAGCGGCTTTTTATGCGCTGGAATGTGCTATTGGTGCGTTAATGGAGCAGAAAGGCGGTACGCCATCGGAGTGGCTAAATAAAATAAAGGCAAAGCAATTGGATGCTTCCGAAGTATTGCTGCTGAACCGATTTGCGAACGCTGCCTGGAAAGCGGGACAGCCTTTTCGCGGATTGGAACGTATTACCCGGGATGTTTTTGTTTCACCGGTGTTTTTACCGGATGCTGAAATTAAAAAAGATCATGACCAGGTGTCTGCTGCTGCGGGCAAACTGATGGAAGCTATACGAGACGTAAAGGATGCGCCGAAAGCAAAACAGTTGCAAAAGCTAAAGGCGTTGCTGCAGGATAAATCATTTGCGCTGGAGATGGCACAGCATATGGAAGCCGCATACTATACCGGGCAACAACAGGCCGTACCTGCTTTTTTGAAACCGGGTGAAGATACCGCCACGCTCGGCAAAAGCGCAAAAGCAGAAAAGATAGCTACCAATATGGCGGGGTTCTATGCGCTGGAATGCGGGTTGAGCTACCTGGCAACAGCGCAGCAAAAATTGCCTTCATCGGTGCTGCAGTCCATAGTAACCGATAGTTTTGATACAAAAGACAAAAAACTGTTTGAACGTTTTGCCAATGTCACATGGAAAGCGGGTCAGCCCTTCAGGGGGTTGGACAGGATTACCAGGGAGGTATTTATTCCTTTTGACCTTCTCTCAAAAGAAGAGCAGGAAAAAGACTGGGTACAGATAAAAACGGCTGCGGAAAAATTGCTCCAATCGCTTTCTTCCTGACTTTATAATCACTTAATCTCCGTTCCACGGGTAGTTAAAAATGACTCTTCCGATTCACCTGCTTTCCATTTTATAGCCCACCCTAATGAGGTATATTCTGCTCCAATGCAAATGGCTACTTCATCTTTGTGTGGGTGATTCAGGCTCATTATAACCGCTTTTTCCCCATCATAAGTTGTAGCTACAAGGGGATGCCTGATTTCTTTGTTCATCTTTTCTCATTGCTTTTATTTCTTTGTAAATTATAATAATGTAATGAATTGCATTCTTTTCTATCTTTATACCGCCTACAACGGCAAGAGGGTGAGCAACCTTACGAGGAAAGGCATATCAGTCTATCCAGGGTGAAGCCTGGTTAAGAAGGCGACTTTAATAAGCCTGATTTTATGTTTATTACATTGCAGTTTCCTTTGTTTGATTACCGTTTTTTTAAAGCGGATCCCAACAAAACGGAAAGACCAAAATGGCCCGAGCCCGGCAGTAACGACAGGGTGCGTTATTTTGGAGAAATTTTAGGCAGGAATAAAAAATACCTCGGTCCCTGGGATGATGAAAAGAAATACTGTAACGCGGGCAGCGTATTGAATTTTTGCGGACTGAAAGATGAGCATTTTTTCAAGTCTTTATACAGCGATCCATATCATGCCAGGATCCTTTTTCGCAGGTTTCAGTCGGATGGCCGATGCATGGCCAAATTTGAAGTGGGCTTCAATGATCAGTTGCGCAACAACGTTGCTGCTCCGGCAAACGGCAGGGGTACATCTTCCTTTAATCTTTATAAATATATTGAACGGTACCTGCTGTGTCCTGTAAAAATAAAGATCGGCAGCCGGTTATCGAACTACCTTCCATTGGTTGAAGCGGGAGAAAAATTACGGGACGCCTATTACTGGACCACAACCAAAGGAAAAAAATCTTTCGATGCCAAAGATATACAGCACCAGGCAGAACCCTGCGAACCTGTGCTTTTAATACAGTTTTATGCCGGCGAGATCAATCCGGATCAACTGTTTGCCCAAAAGGTAGATATGCCTTTTCTCAGTAAAGAAGGTATTGAGCTGTACTGCACACATATTCCGTATACCATCGGGCGAAGAAAGTACCATCTAAAAACCTGGATGATCATTACAACAAACGATGAGGGCACCCCTTTACTTTCCGGACAGTTCCGGGCATACAATCAAACCGTACGTTACCTGCGGATCAACCTGCTGCGCATCCATGTGGAAATATGCCTGCAGAAGAAACTGATAGAAACGTTTGGAACAACTGAAGAAGCCTATCAAATTAAAGATCCGGTGGTGCGGGACCGGCTCTATTTTTACCTGCATAAGATTTTGCTGAATCTAACCAACATTCAGCGCAACGCCCAGCCGCAGACTGCACTGGTGGAAGCCGCATTCCGGCTGGATGAGTATTATTACGGCTCTATGCGCATTGAAGACCAGGTAAAAGTTTTAGATGAATACAAAACCTGGCTGAAAGAATTAGAACTTACCCCAAAAAACGAGCAGGTGCTGGGGTACATCCAAAAGAGCGCCGAAGACCTCCGGGATCAGCAAAAGCAACAGCCGGAAGACTGCATTGTTTTTATTTCCTATAACCATACAGATGAAGCAACCGCCGTTTTGCTGAAAGACAGGCTGGAGCAGGAGCACATAACGGTTATCCTTGATTCGGTTTCTATGCAGGCAGGTACATCCATAAAGGATTTTATCAGTAAAAGCATTCGCAGATCAAAGGCTATCCTTTCGGTGGTTTCCATAAATAGCCTTACTTCGGGTTGGGTAGGGGTAGAAACAATAAATGCGATGTTTATAAAAGAATATTTTCCTGAAAAGAAATTTATTGCCTGTTGCCTTGATGCCAGTTTTATGGAAGATGATTTTATTGAAAAAGCCAATACAAAAATTGATCAGCGCATCACAGCAATAAAAGCGCTGGTAAAATCGCGCTCAAACAATGAATTGCGTTCAACCGATACAGATGACGAATGGAAACGCCTGCAAAATCTTCGTTTGAACTTGCCTGATATTATAACGCACCTGAAGAATGATCTTGGGATTGATATAATGACAAAAAACATCAGCACTAATTTCCCTAAAATTCTGGAAGCGATACGAAATCAGAGCAGTTGAAGCTCGTGAACCATAGGTGCAGGCATTTTGTCGCACTATTGCATTTCATTTATATTTTGCTTACTTTTCTATTGGCCATACCGGTAACATTATTCCGTACCCCTGATTTAATGTTCGATGAATGTACCGATGTATGTATTACAGTT
>CAMPJQ010000473.1 GCA_946886925.1 uncultured Terrimonas sp. | reverse complement strand
CGGCTCAATGGCGGCCAGCCCCTGTCGCGCCCAACACGGTTCATCATAGCGGCATAATAGGGATAAAATTCATCCGCCGCTTTTTGTGAATCTTCTCCTATATACACATGGTTGTTGATGCCCATCTGCAAACTGTTCAAATCCCTTCCTGCTTTTTCTGCCGTTTCGCGGTACAGGTTTACAAAGGGTACAAACTGCTCCGGCTTTCCACCAATAATGGCCAACATAAGGGGTAGCCCCAGTGTAGCTGCTCTTACCGCAGATGCAGGCGTGCCACCGGCTGCAAGCCATATTGGAATGGACGGCTGATATGGCCGTGGGTATACGCCAAGATCATTAAATGAAGAACGGTGTTTTCCCTGCCAGGAAAGCTTTTCAGTTTTATTCAGCTTCAGTAAAAGATCCAATTTCTCTGTGAAAAGTTCATCATAGTCATTCAAATCATAACCGAACAAAGGAAAAGATTCTATGAATGAACCTCTGCCCGCCATTATTTCTGCCCGGCCGCCGGATAAAAGATCCACTGTTGAAAAATCCTGGAACACCCGGACCGGATCATCGGAACTCAGCACCGTTACGGCACTGGCGAGTTTTATGTTTTTGGTAACCGCCGCTGCCGCACCCAGTATTACCGCGGGTGATGATACAGCATAATCGGGGCGGTGGTGCTCGCCAACACCAAACACATCCAGTCCCAACTGATCGGCCAGTTCAATTTCTTCCACCAGGTCTTTAATACGCTGATGCGCATTGATCCCCGGCCCCGGCAATGTTTCCGGGTGCATGTCGGCAAAAGTAATAAGTCCTAATTCCATTGTAATCTGATTTATCTTTTAACAATAGCTGTTGTAGTGAATAGTGAATCGAGCTCTTCCTTCTCACCCCTCTCCTCTTACCTCTTACCTTCTTACTCTCTTACCCTCTTACCCTCTTACCTCTGCCATGCGCTTCATTAATATCCGATACCACCACTTTTGCACCTTCTGCCGCATAAAGCAGTGATATGGCCTTACCAATACCCGAACCTCCACCGGTTACAATGGCTATTTTGTTTTGTAATGATTTCATAACACATGTTTGTAAAAGTGAAAAAATATTTTTACAACTACCCTTTGTCTTCTTTTATCGCCTTCAGTCCTTTTGCCCAGCGTACCAACTGCTTTAACATATTGTCTGCAGCCTTATGCGCCGACTCACCGCCTTCAAATTCGTTCTGGTCATTGATATTTTTCTGAAAAAAAGGGAAGTTTACCGACTCCGTTAAGGGTACTATTCTAAGAGTAGACAGGTCGGCTTTTAAGGCATTGGATGCCCTGGTACCGGCGGAAACACCGCCATAGCTAACAATAGCAGCGGGCTTATAGCCCCATTCCTGTGAAAGATATTCCAAAGCATTCCTTAAAGGAGCGGGATAATTGTAATCATATTCCGCGGTTACAAAAATGAATGCATCCGCCTCATCTATTTTAGCGCTCCACCATTTGGTGTGGTCATGCTGATACTTTTTTAACAAAGGGTGATTGGGTTCATTCATCATAGGCAGATTGATCTCACCCAAATCCAACACTTCCACATTGAAATTACCATTTTGCCTGGCTATACTTTCGATCCATTTTGCCACGATAGGTCCTTTTCGGCCGGGGCGAACGGTTGATGAAATGATTTTCAGATTATACATATTGTTCATTTTGCTGTTCATTCGTTGTTGTTCATTATCCTATTTTAACCGAGGTCATCGTTAATGACCCCGCCACTGCTTTATCGTTGAAAAAACTAACTTCATCCCTTCCACTTTTCAATCCTAAAGTGTACAATAGAGGCAAATAGTGTTCCGGAGTGGGAATAGCCAGTTGACCATCTCTTCCAAAACCTTCATATCTGATCAGCGGTTTGTGGTCACCATTACTGATGTGTTGCTTGAAGACATCATTCATTTTCAATGCCCAGTCGTAACCATAGCCCGGCTCGTCCATTTTATTCCATGCCACCATTCTAAGGTTATGCACCATATTGCCGCTGCCAATGATCAACACGCCTTTCTTTCTTAACCCATGCAATTCCTTAGCCAGGTCGTAATGGTATTGCGGCCCTTTTGTATAATCAATGCTCAACTGCAACACCGGTATATTCGCTTCGGGGTACATATGCCGCACAACAGTCCATGCCCCATGATCAAGACCCCAGTCGTGATCCAATTCTACTTTTGCCGAATGGATAATGGAAGCCGTTTCCCTGGCCAGTGCCGGGTTACCGGGAGCCGTATACTGCACTTCAAAAAGCGCCTGTGGAAATCCACCGAAATCATGAATGGTTTCAGGAAAATCCATTGCTGTAATGCGTGTGCCTTTGCTGAACCAATGGGCAGATACCACCAGTACCGCCACCGGTGTTGGAATCTCTTTCGCCATCTGCGTCCAGCGCCTGCTAAATTCATTGTCTTCAATTCCGTTCATAGGTGAACCATGACCGATGAACAGAACAGGCATAACCTGTTCCTGTTCTTTCAGATCACCGGTAAACTTATTGAATGCGGATAAACTTGTCATTGCTGCGCCTCCTGTAATTATCGTATGAATGAATTTTTTACGCTTCATTTGTGCGTAATTATTGTTTTATAAATTCTCCATCGGCCTTTATCTGAACCTCATCACTGATCATTGGTGCAGGAAATTTGGGGCCGATATTAAAATCCGAACGTTTTAAAACACCCGTTAACTGGAAACCGGAAGTAGTGGCTTTTGACTGCGGGTTTTCTATTGTTCCCCTGTACCACAGATCCATTGTAACCGGTTTGGTAATACCGTAAAGCGTAAGATCACCGGTGATTTTATATTTGTTTCGGGCAGACTTTTTTACCGATGTGCTCTTAAAAGTCATTTTAGGATATTTTGCCACATCAAAAAAGTCAGCGCTCTTCAAATGATCATCCCGCATCTGCACTTCAGTATTAATGGAAGCCACATCTACTGAAAGTTCAAAAACGGCATCACTGAAATCGGTTTGGTTAGCAACGGCTGTAACGTCAAATGTTTTGAATAATCCTGCCACATCAGAGATACCAAGGTGTGTAACGGTAAAGGTTAGCTTGGAATGCATAGGGTCAACTTTCCAGGTAGTTTGTGCAAATAAGGCAGTGCTTAAAAAAGTGACTACCAGGATAGAAAATAACTTTTTCATAATCTTAATTTTTCTGTTGTTTGTTTTATTAAATGTTTATTGTTTGATTGTAATGCTTAATTCCGGAACAAAATTCCTTCTATACTTTTGACAATGCTTTGTTCTCTTCTTCAAATCCCTGCCAGCTTTGCTGTAAAGCCTGCAAAAAGGCATCGGGCGACTGAGCGCCGGAAACAGCGTATTTACCATTGAAAACAAAGAACGGAACGCCTCTTACACCAATAGCATGCGCCTGGCTTTCATCTTCACTTACTTCTTTTGCAAAAGCATCCGAAGCAAG
>CAMPJQ010000472.1 GCA_946886925.1 uncultured Terrimonas sp. | reverse complement strand
GGTTAGAGATGTGTTGATACGCACCAATACACCTTTTGTGGAAGTGCAGGATGAAGCTGCCTTTTACGGCCCTAAAATTGATGTGCAGATATGGAGTACCATTGGGCGGGAATTTACTTTGGCAACCAACCAGGTAGATTTTGCACAGGGCAGGCGTTTTAAGCTGGAATTTACCAATAAGGATAATGCACCCGAAATACCCCTTATCATTCACAGGGCGCCATTAGGCACTCATGAAAGATTTATCGGGTTTTTGCTGGAACATTACGCGGGCAAATTTCCGGTATGGCTTGCACCGCTGCAGGTAAAGATTTTACCCATCAGCGACAAGTTCATGGAATACGCACAAAATGTTTTGGAATCGTTGAAAAATGCGGATATTCGTGCTGAGATTGACGACAGACCTGAAAAGATAGGCAGAAAGATACGCGATACCGAACTGGCCAAAGTACCTTATATGCTGGTAGTAGGAGAGAAGGAAGTAAATGAAAATAAAGTGTCGGTAAGAAGGCAGGGCAAAGGCGATATGGGATCAAAACCGGTTGATGATTTTATTAACGAAGCAGTCGTTGAAATAAAGAACAGAGAATAGGGGAGGTGAGAGGAAAGAGGTGAAAGAAGAGAGGTGAAAAGTGAGAAGAGAGAAACAGTGTAACAATAACAGCTCATTCATATCAGTTAAACAGATTATTTCAAATCTTAACAATAACAATTAAAACCTCCCTGAAAAGGAGTATCACTTTAAAAATCGTAAATGGCATTTCCACCACGACCGCAATTTACCAGGGGTAATTTCAACCCCCGTTTCAGAAAAGAACAACAGCAGGAGCATCGTACTAACCACATGATAAGAGTGCCCCAGGTAAGACTGGTAGGCGATAATGTGGAAGTGGGCGTGTATTCTATACAGGACGCATTAAAGCTCTCTATTGAACAGGGACTCGACCTTGTAGAAATTTCTCCCAATGCAGATCCCCCCGTGTGCAGGATAATTGACTATAATAAATTCCTGTACGAAAAGAAGAAGAAGGAGAAGGAGATGAAGGCCAACTCCAAAGTTTCTGAGGTAAAGGAAATACGGTTCACACCCAATACAGATGAGCATGACTTCAATTTTAAAGCGAAGCATGCCGAAGATTTTTTGAAAGACGGCAATAAAGTAAAAGCCTACGTTCAGTTTAAAGGCCGTGCCATTATGTTTAAAGAAAGAGGTGAATTGCTGCTCCTTAAGTTTGCGGAAAGATTGAATGAAATAGGTGCTCCTGAAGGATTGCCTAAATTGGAAGGTAAAAGGATGATGATCATTTTTGCTCCTAAAAGCCAGAAGAAGAAAAAATAATAAATCTACTGTAAATAGCAAAGTACGCAACGAAGTCACGAAGCCACAAAGTATTTTCCTTTGTGACCTTGTGGCTTTGTGGTAAAATCCCCAAACGCACGAAACCTCCAAAGCATTTTCTTTCCAATGAACAAAATATGATCTGCAGGCATTTAATTTGTTTTTCATCCCGCTTCGGGCTGCCTTAACATTTTCTTCTGTACTGCGGAATAATTTTTGAATAGCTTCGTTATCATTTCTTATATACAATAATGATAAACCGAATAGCCATATTGTCCTGCATCTGCCTGTTGTGCAGGGTATCTTTCGCCCAGCAATATGATCCTCAGAAAATAAATAAAAGAGCAATTAATTTTTATAACCTGGGGCTCGATCAGGCGCAGAATGGTCATTACAAAGAAGCCCTGCAATTTATAGATCGTGCGCTTGAAGCTGATAACCGGTATGTGGATGCCTGGCTTACCATGGCTGGTATTTATGGCGAGATGAAAGCTTATGACAGTTGTATAGCTGCTTACGAAAAGGCTTTTGAAATGGATATTCAATACACGGAAGATTATAAGCTGCCCTATGCTATTAACCTGGCAGGAGCGGGGCGGTTTGAGCCTGCACTGAATGCGGTGAATGAATTTCTTACCAATCCCGATCTTAATGAGCCCAGCCGTAAAGCAGGAGAATACCGCAAACGTTCTTTTGAGTTTGCAGTGCAATACGATAAGGATCATCCCACTAAAAACTATGTTTTTGCTCCCCGTAATGCCGGCGACAGTATCAACAGCGCAGATCTCGAATATTATCCTTCTGTTACCATAGATGACAAAATATTGGTGTTTACCCGGCGCGTGAAGGGGTATAATGAAGATTTTTTTGTGAGCGCCCGCAACGATAGCCTGTGGTCGAAAGCAAAAGGGATTGACGGAGACATCAACAGCAATTTCAATGAAGGAGCGCAAAATATTTCCCAGGATGGTGAATGGCTGGTATTTACAGGCTGTAATTTTCCCGAAGGAATGGGAAGCTGCGATTTGTTTTTTTCATCTCTTACCAAAAGAGGATGGAGCACACCCGAAAACCTGGGAGAACCTGTAAACAGTGAGTTCTGGGAATCTTCACCATGCCTTTCGCCCGATAAGCGGGAGTTGTACTTTTCGAGCAACAGGCCCGGCGGATATGGCGGCAAAGATATTTATGTTTCAAAACGCATGCCCAATGGACGCTGGAGCGAACCTGAAAACCTGGGATCAAAAATAAATACCGGCGGTGATGAAAGCTGTCCGTTTATTCATGCAGATAATCAAACCATGTATTTTACTTCTAATGGATTAACAGGATACGGTGGCGACGACCTGTTTCTTGCGCGAAAGCAAACCGATGGTAGCTGGGATAATATTGAAAACCTGGGTTACCCTATCAATACTACCGAAAATGAAGGCAGCCTTGTAGTGGCGGCAGATGGTAAAACCGCTTATTATGCCAGCGACCGGCCGGACACACGTGGCGGACTTGATATCTATACTTTTGAAATGCGGGAAGATATTCGGCCCAACAAAACACTATGGGTGCAGGGAAAGGTATTTGACAGCACAACCAAAGAGGGATTGCCTTCTGCAGTGGAATTAATAGATATTGTTTCCGGACAAACCCTTGTAAAAGTGCAAACCAATGAAAGCGGTCATTATCTTATTACATTACCCCTGGGAAAAGATTATGCATTTAATGTAAACCGGAAGGGATACTTATTTTACTCAAGAAATTTTCCTTTCAGTCAAAAAACACCGGACTCTACCTATACCATTGATATCGGGCTGCAGCCTATAGAAGCAAATGCGTCTGTGATCCTCAACAATATCTTCTTTGATGTTAACGAATTCGAATTAAAACAGCAATCCGTAGCCGAACTCAACCGTGTAGTGGAATTGCTTAACGATAATCCCGGTATTAAAATACTGATCAGCGGTCATACCGATAATACGGGCAAAGCGGCCGATAATCTAAAACTATCGAACAACCGGGCAAAAGCAGTAGTGGATTATCTTATTACCAAAGGCATTGAAACTGCACGCTTGCAGTACAAAGGCTTTGGCGCGTCTCAACCTGTAACCAATAATACTACGGAAGAAGGA
>CAMPJQ010000471.1 GCA_946886925.1 uncultured Terrimonas sp. | reverse complement strand
CTTTGGCATTGAAGACCAGCTGCTGACTCATTACCTGATTCCACATCTTGGGCAGGTTTCTGTTTTTACACTAGATACAGGCAGGCAGTTTAATGAAACCTATGAAGTTTTTCATAAAACGCTAAAAAAATATCCATTACTACAAATTGAAACATTTTTTCCGGAAGAGCAGGATATAAGAAACTATGTCGATGCGCACGGCATTAATGGATTTTATGACAGTATTGATAAAAGAAAGGAATGCTGTAGTATAAGAAAAGTAAAACCTTTACAAAGGGCTATTAAAGATGCTTCGTTATGGATTACCGGCTTAAGGGCAGAACAATCTCAAAACAGGGGGAGTATGGAATTTTTGGAATGGGATGAGGCTAATCAGCTGATAAAATTTAACCCTTTATTACATTTTTCTCTGGAAGAAGTTGAACATCAAATAAACGAATATAATATTCCTGTAAACAGTTTGCATAAAAAAGGTTTTCCAAGTATAGGCTGTGCGCCATGCACAAGAGCAATAGCCCCGGGAGAAGATTTCAGGGCCGGACGCTGGTGGTGGGAAAATGGAAAAAAAGAATGCGGACTGCATATTCATCAGGATAAAAATTATTAATCATGACACAATTTATAAATTCACATCTGGAAACGCTGGAGGATGAAAGTATTTATATAATACGGGAGGTAGTAGCACAGTTTCAGAAACCGGTGCTGCTTTTCTCAGGTGGAAAAGACTCCATAACATTGGCAAGGCTCGCTCAAAAGGCTTTTTATCCGGCAAAAATTCCTTTTCCTTTTTTGCACATCGATACCGGGCATAACTTCCCTGAAACTATAGAATTTAGGGACCAGTTAGTAAAAGAATTGGGGGTAGAGCTTATAGTGCGATATGTGCAGGATAGTATTGATCAGAAAAAAGTACAGGAGGAAACAGGCAAATATGCCAGTCGTAATGCTCTGCAAACAGTAACCCTATTGGATGCTATTGAAGAATTTGGTTTTGATGCCTGTATGGGTGGGGCAAGGCGCGATGAGGAAAAATCAAGAGCTAAAGAACGCATCTTTTCAGTGAGGGATGATTTTGGGCAGTGGGATGCTAAAAAACAGCGTCCGGAACTCTTTAATATTTTTAACGGCAAAATTCACTTTGGTGAAAATGTAAGGGCTTTTCCAATAAGTAACTGGACTGAGGAAGATGTATGGAACTATATAGCCAAAGAAGGCATAGGGCTGCCATCTATATATTTTGCGCATCAGCGTAAACTTGTAAAGCGTGATGGAGCTTACCTCGCTTACTCAGAATATCTTAATCTTGCAGATACCGATGAATTTACAGAAACTACCGTACGCTTTAGGACGGTAGGGGATATGACATGTACTGCTGCCTTCATTTCTGAGGCCAGTACTATACCTGATATTATGCATGAAAATAAATCTTCAAAATCATCAGAAAGAGGTGCGCGAATGGACGATAAACGATCTGAAGCTGCACTGGAACAAAGAAAGAGAGGAGGATATTTCTAAAAATATGGATTTACTGCGAATTAATACAGCCGGAAGTGTTGATGACGGCAAGAGTACACTTATAGGAAGGTTTCTTAATGATAGTAACGCCCTTACCATTGAACAGGAAGAATTAATAGTAAAAAAAACAAAAGAAAAAGGTCTGGAAGATCTTGATTTCTCTGTTATAACGGATGGTCTCATTGCCGAGAGGGAGCAGGGCATAACCATTGATGTAGCCCATATTTACTTTTCATCAGGCAGCCGTAAGTTTATAATTGCCGATAGCCCGGGACACGTAGAGTATACCAGAAATATGGTTACAGGCGCATCCAATTCTGAAGTTTCTATAATCCTTATTGATGCCCGTAAAGGACTGCTGGAGCAAACATACAGGCATTATTTTATCAGCAATCTTTTACGGCTCAAAACTGTAGTTTTTTGTATTAACAAAATGGACCTTGCTGATTATAGTGAAGATGTGTTTCTTTCCATAGCTTCAGATATTACAAAAATGACTGCCAGATTTGCCTATAAGCCGGAGATTTATGTATTGCCTATAAGTTCTCTTAAAGGAGATAATGTTGTGTTTCAGTCAAATGCTATGCCTTGGTATACCGGGCAAACATTATCTGAAGTGCTGCATAATATAAAACCGGGAGAAGAGTTTCCGGGAGATTTCAGGATGGATGTTCAGCAGGTAATGCATGTGCAAAACAAAGACTTTACTGATTACAGGGCTTATGCGGGCAGAATAATAAGCGGAAGTATTAAGGTAGGTGATGAGATATTTATCATGCCCTCCGGAATAAAAAGCAAGGTTACTGAAATGAGGAAGTTTACAACAGTTTTTGAACAGGCAAACAGCGGTGATTCTATACAGTTAAGAATTGAGGATGATGTAGATGTAAGCAGGGGTATGATGCTGGTTAAAGAAACGGATGAAAAACTGCTTTCTAAAGATATTGAAGCAACACTAGTATGGCTTGATGAAAAAAAATCGGTACCCGGAGGCAGATATCTTTTGCAGGCAGGCACCAGGATTGTGCAGTGTAAGCTACAGCAAATAAAAGCCGTTATTCCGCCGGAAAACCCCGACGAAATAATTGCTTCAGATGTTTTGAGTCTGAATGATATTGCGGATGTTAGTATTAAAACAGCAGCACCGGCTTTTTTAGATACATTTGAAGCTAACAGGCTTAACGGAACTTTTATAATAATAGATTCGCAAACCAACAATACTGTTGCTGTTGGTTTTGTGAAATAGTGTAGTGTTTTTATAAAAGAAATCCCGCCATTGGCGGGATTTCTTAATTAAAGTCAATTGTCTGCAGTATGTTTACTATCGAGCTGCTTATGTATTGAATACCTATGGCAATAACTATAAATCCAATTATTCTTGAAATAGCTACAATTCCGGACGCCCCAAGTATACGGGAAAGATAATGTGCGCTTCTCATTACCAGAAATATTACAAGCGCAACTGCAGCCATGGCGAGGCATGCAATAATCTGATCGGCGATTTCATTATAATCCTGATATAATGCTATAAGCAGGGATATTGAACCAGGGCCCGCAAGCATTGGTATTGCCAGTGGGGTTAATGCTATGTCGTTACGCTTTTGGGCATCGTTCTCCACTTTCTTATTTACGCCTCTGGTTTTACTTAACTTTCCTGATAGTAAGGAAAAACCTGAATTTACAATTATAAAACCTCCTGCTATCCTTAAGGCGTCTATACTTATACCAAAAAACGCCAGTACATACTGCCCTATAAAAAAGGATATTATTAGTATAATAAAAACATTTACGGCAGCCCAAAAAGATATACGAGAGCGTTCGGCTTTAGTGTCATGCTGGGTAAGGCCTACAAAAATTGGTACAGCCCCAAGCGGATTAATTACAGAAAACAGAGCGGCAAAAATGTAAATAAATAATTCCATTTATTGGTTGTGGTTTATACATATTTATAC
>CAMPJQ010000470.1 GCA_946886925.1 uncultured Terrimonas sp. | reverse complement strand
TTTTCCCAGTTGCGGTAATCCGATTCATCTTTATATTCGTCGTGCGGAAAAAGCTTAATGAATTCATCTTCTTTATAAATAAACTGGTCGGGCTTTTCCCAGTACCGGTTGCGGATAAGGCGGCCGGGAGATTGTAACGGATATATTTTTACATGCGCCTGAACAGGTTCAAACACGCCATTCATGTTTTTACTGCTGATGTTAAAAGTTTTAAAACTATCCAAAGCAAACGGACCATTTTGCGGTAACGCAATATCCAGTTGAATGGCCTTATAGCCCACCTGCACAATTTCTGTATTGCTGCGCGTTTCACCGTTGATGTCTGTTACATCCGCTTCAATGGTATAATCAAAAACGGGTTCAAGCGTTTGGCTGATCGTGAGGTCGGGTATTGCTTTAAAAGGGATGCTGAAATTTCCGGCAGTATCGGTGGTTGTAATGCCATTAGCAATCTCCATCGGACTTGTATTGGGCATTCCTTTCCGGTGATACAGCCAGGGATAAATAAACCTTGCCCGCCGCGATACGCGGTATTTTACAGTAGCTCCGTCAATATTATTTCCCGCATAGGCACTGGCCGTTCCGGTTATGGTAACGGTATCGTTCACCCTGTAACTGCTCTTTGGTTTGTTAATTTCTACCAGGAACTTCGGGCGTTTATACTCTTCTACCGAAAAATCTGCACTGCTTTGGTTGTATTCTTTTACCAGTATATTAAAATTACCGGTAAGCACATGCTGCGGCAACTGAAATTGTCCGTGTATGGAACCATATTCATTGAGGGTTATAGAAAGTGAATCCAGCGTCTGCCTGTTCACATCCTGCAGGTATACTTTTACAGTTTTGCCGGTAACAAGTGCGGCTTTGCGGGTACCTGCATTTTTGGTAACGCCTATGCCCTTAAAATATACTGTTTGTCCGGGGCGGTAAATGCTCCTGTCGGTAAAAAAGTATATCCTTGCATTTTTTTGTTCAAACTCATCTGCTGTCGTATCTGCGTCACCTGCATTATAGCGTGTATACAGGTATTCATAATCATCCATAAAAAGATAATCCTTTTCCCACCTGATTTCCAGCCGTGCATTCCGGTTTTCTTTGCCTGTGGTTTTTAATGCAAAGAATCCATTTTTGTCGGCCGTTAACCCTTCCGCTTTCTGCAATTTATTTTTCCGGTCGGTATAATCATATTTGGAAGTCCATACCTGTACCGAAGCGCCGGCGAGTGGTTTGCCGGTATTGCGGTGCAAAGCGAAGTATGAATTGTTGTTGCTGATATAACTGATATTGGACACATGAAAATATTGTGCCGCCAGCAGGTTTTTAACGGTGCTGAAATTGTTGTTTACACTTCCCAGCAAAATATATTCTCCCACAGGAAGGGCATCAATTTTTATTTCAACCGAATGATCGCGGTAGTCATCCGTTGAAGGCAGTTGCTGCTGCCATGTGCGTGCAGCAGGTGAGGCTGTAAGTTTATTCCAGTATGCTAACTCATATCGGTTTTGCCATTGTTCTTTAAGTGCGTTGTCAATTTTTATTATTCTAAAATAACAGGTGAAGAAATTTTTGTAGTTCACCAAGGTCCTGAACGCTTCTCCCGGAATATTTACCTTTTCGGTTTGGAGGGTTAAAGATTTACCGAGAATATTATTAAGCAGGTTATGGCAAAGGGCTGCGCCTTCCGTTTTAGGGAAATCTTTTATGGTTTTCTCACAAATTTCTTTGGTGGTTTTATATGCATACTTTAGTTCTTCATTGTCTTTTGCCGCATCATAGTTGCTACCCTGCTCAAAATAATATTGAGCCAGTAAACTCCATGCCTGGGCGGCTACGGGTTGTTTGCCATATTGCGCTGTAAGATGTTCCAATGCTGTTTTGTACAATTCATCTTTACCGGGTATTACGGCATGCCGGTAAACAAATTGCAGTCTCCGCAAATCGGTATCTACCAGCGCATCGGCCACAGTATCATTGCTGTGAAAGGACAGCAATTGACGGAAAATGAGCAATGCCTTATGATGCAGCGAAGACGAGTCATTTGTTGGAAAAATATAATGAATAAAATCTGCTGCGGGATCAAATGCAGCATTTTCACTGATGGTAAATGCATAAGCAGGTTTTGTAATATCTCTTTCATCATTTTCAAAATAATCCAATGCCCTGTGGGCTAACAGATCATAAAGAGTAGGACGAAGTTTCCGGGTATTGCCCTTAATGATAATAGGCTCGTAAGTTTCAAGTTTGGTTTGTTGTAAAAGTTTTTCATCCGCTACAGAAGCTACATACAACTGGCTGATTTTATGATGCAGATCATCCAATGTCCATGTGGCAATGTCTTCCTTATTTACATTAGCCGTATTGGTTCTGTTATAAAATTTCCAGCGGTTGTTTTGGAAGTATTGCCAGTACATTTCGGCTGCTGCCGATTGCAGGATATAACGAACAGGGGGCTGCGCTGTTTGTATCTCAGCTTCCATTTTACGGATGTTTTCTTCTGCTCCATTTTCTGTTAAGGGAATGTTGAGATTGATTTGATAGATGAGGGCTTTGGTTAATTGCGCATTGTTCTTTTCTTTCTTCGCCCGTTCATATATTTTTTGTACCTCCGCAATCGCCGATTTGGACAGACCTTTTTCGTCAATCAGCAAGTCAACTTTTTTCCAGGCATCATCGTAACTCATTTTGGTTTGACTTTTGGCTTGTATGAATAATAAGGAGGATAATGTACATAACAGCAGGTGTTTCAAAAATTTCATATTGTTATATTTGGATGATGCACGGATGAACCGGGCGATATGTAATGATTAATAATTACAGATGCTGAAGCAATGTGAATTACATAAAAATAAACAAATCAATCTGCAAATGCTAAAAGCATATATTCCAAAAAGTTAAAACAGCCGGATCAATGATCTTTTTAATGCCTGAAAACAAGGTGTTTTGATCATTTGACCAAATGTTTTTTAACCAAGGCTAAAATGAAATTTAATTCGCAAAAAATCTTCAATCTTTAATGAAGTAAAGGTATAATTGAATAAGGGTGTAATCTGTGGCAACATTCTTACGTTGTGCTTCGAAGCGCTGTTCTTCAACTCACCTCCACAATTAAAAACTTCAGGTAATTGGTGTTTTCCATACCCGGAATAATGGGGTGATCGGCAGACTGTGCCTGGAACGTTACTCTGCGTAATTTTTTACGGGCGTCTTTGGCAGCCATTTCAATAATATCAAGGAACAATTCCGGTTGCACTAAATTGGTGCAACTGGAAGTAACAAGAAATCCTCCGGGTTTCAGTAGTTTCATCCCCCGTAAATTAATTTCTTTATAACCCGCAACAGCTTTTTCAATATTTGTCCGGCTTTTGGTAAAGGATGGGGGATCGAGCATCACCACATCATATTGTTTTCCTTCCTTCGACCATTTTTTCAATACATCAAAAGCATTTACACAATCAAAATGGCAAACGTTT
>CAMPJQ010000469.1 GCA_946886925.1 uncultured Terrimonas sp. | reverse complement strand
GTTCAAAGGGGCTGCCACGCTGCAGGCACATTCTTTTCAGCAGGTTAGGTTGCATTGCTGGTTTACCAAAGGGAAATCATTATATATTGAATTTAATATCCGGTTATTCTTTTATCTGCTATTCAAAAAAATGGATGCGATCTGCGCCATTGATCTGGATACGATTCTTCCATGTTATTGGGTATCATGTATAAAGGGAATTCCCAGGGTATATGATGCACATGAATTATTCTGCGAAATGAAAGAAGTGCGAACCCGTGGGTGCATTTACCGCTTTTGGAAAAAGATAGAACGGTTTGCTGTTCCCAGGTTTAAACTGGGCTATACCGTTAATTTGCCCATTGCACAGGAATTTAAAAAAATGTATAACGTTGATTATGCGATAATCAGGAACATTGCGGTTTTGAATACTCCGGACCTGCAAACGGTGAAAACGGAAACCTTTCTTTTATACCAGGGAGCGGTTAATGAAGGCAGAAGCTTTGAAACCCTTATTCCTGCTATGGAGTATATTGATGTACCATTGATGATATGCGGCGATGGTAATTTTATGGAAGAGGTAAAAAAGCTGGTTGAAAAGTATAACGCAAAAGATAAAGTTATTTTTAAAGGAAAGGTTAACCCGGATGCATTAAAAAAAATAACGCCATTGGCCACTATTGGCATTACGCTGTTTGACAGGGAAGGAATGAGTAACTATTATTCATTGGCCAACCGGTTTTTTGATTACATCCATGCAGGTGTACCACAACTTTGTGCTGACTACCCGGCTTATCGTGAAATTAATGCGCAATTTGAAGTTGCAGTGCTCATCTCCGATTTGTCGGCCGAAAACATTGCAAAACAAACCGGGATATTACTGTCCAATCCTGCGTTATATGAAAAACTTCGTCAAAATTGTTTGGCTGCAAGAGCTGTATACAACTGGCAGCATGAAGAAAAAAAGCTGATTGAATTTTACAACAATCTACTGCAATAAGATTGGAAAACCATTTACATATTGTTTGCCTGGATGTGCCCTATCCGCCTGATTATGGCGGGGTGTTTGATCTTTATTACAAGCTTAAATACCTGCACGAAAAGAACATAATCATTCATTTGCACTGTTATGAATATGGAAGAGGAAAACAGAATGCGTTGCTGAAGTATTGTAAAACGGTTTGGTATTATAAACGTTCCAAAGGATGGCGTGGGCTTGTAGCAGGAATACCATTTATTGTTGGCTCGCGTGCCGATCCGGAATTGTTGCAAAACCTTTCTAAAGATAATTACCCCGTATTGGTAGAAGGTATACACAGCACTTACCTGTTGCACAAAAATAAACTGGCAGGAAGAAAAGTAATTTTGCGTTTGCACAACATTGAATTTGAATATTATCACCAACTATCGCAGCATACCATTTCCTTATTTCATAAAGTATATTATGCGGTGGAAAGTGTTTTACTGAAGCGGTATGAAAAAAAGATCGCTTCGAAAGCCAGCCTTACTATTGCCGTAACCGAAAAGGATGCCGCAACTTATGAGTCTGTATTTGGCGTAGCGAATACCCGTTATCTTCCTGTTTTTACACCGTGGAATACCGTGGCAGGCAAAGAGGGGAAAGGATCTTATTGCCTTTACCAGGGCAACTTATCGGTAAGTGAAAATGAACAGGCTGCATTATGGCTTATTAAAAATGTGTTTTCCAGCTTGGAAATTCCCTTTATTATTGCGGGTAAAGATCCTTCTTACATCTTAAAAAAAGAAGTTCAGCTTCATGCGCATATCAGCATAACCGAAAATCCTTCACAAGCAGAAATGCAGCAACTCATTGAAGATGCACAAATCAATATTTTACCTTCTTTTACCAATACCGGTATAAAGCTAAAATTATTACACGCTGTTTTTTGTGGAAGGCATTGCGTTGCGAATCCGGCTATGGTTACGGGAACGGGGGTGGAAAATGCATGTGCCATTGCGGAAGATGATAATGATTTTAAAGCTGCTATACAAACTTTATACCATCAGCCCTTTACAAAAGACGCTATTGCGGTCAGGCAGGCATTACTTGAAAAGCATTTCAATAACCGGGTGAACGCTGCTCAGTTAGTTTGCTGGATTTGGAATGGTGAATCTTCAGATACTTAACTTAATCTTTCTCTTCACTGCCTTATGAAGGTGGATACGCCATCCACTTTTTGAGTGATTTCATATTCGACACCATTTTGTATGGCAACGGTTGACCTGTTTATAGTGGATTGAATAAAAAGAGTGTCGCCGTTAATGGCATACCTGGCCCCGAATGGTTCTGAAGCGCCCGGGAGTTGTTGACCATTGGTATCCGGAATGTCAAAAATAGAACCGTTTGGAAAATAGAGCGAATCGCTTCCTATTTGCTGGTAATCGCTGCTGGCGCTGCTGGATGAAAGTTCAAAATCAATATGATCATATAACGGCGGATCAATTGGAATCCCTCCCACATAAGTAACTACCTTAACGTCTGCTGCAATCGTATAACCTAAATCGGTGGTTTCCATTTTATCGGCCGTAATGGTAAGAAGTCCCTTGTTGTTTTGTGTAGTAGCAGCATATGTAGCCACAATTCTTCCCGGAATACCCCCATAGTCAAAAGTAGTTCCCGATTCCACCGCCATACTAAGCCCGTCAAATTTCCACACGCCCAGCAATGAAGCCGGATTGTTACCGGGTGAAGGGTTTTCAAACGATAATTCTTTCTGGCACGACAGAAGGGAAAATGCCAGCAAAAGCATAAAAAGGAATGTAGGGATACTCCGCATAGGGTTAATGCATTAGAACGCAATGTATATAAAGTTATACCATTTATGGTTGCCGGGGATCACAAAAAGAAAAACCTGTAAGATTGCATATTACAGTAATGGTTACAGGCTTTTCAAAAAATGGTCTAATCTTTTAAATTCAAATATTTTTTTACCTGGTTGTAATCGTTCCAGTCAATGCTTGAAGCCTTTCTTGCTGCCACGCCCCCGGGAATGAGTATATAACGGTATTGTCTGAATTTCACGCCCTGCGATGTTATAGTACTGGCATCGAGATTAGAATACAATTCTATGCTATTCAAATAATATACTGGTTCTATGCTTACCCCATCGAATATGCTGAAATATGGTATCGGCGCTATAACCGGTTCGTCGGCGGAATTCAAATTCACGTATGCCTTGATCTCCCCGGAAGTTAAAATGGCATTATCCAATTGAGGCACATCTATTGTAGTAATAAAACCAATGGTATCAATTGTAGCTCCATCATGCAGCGTGTCTGCTTCATATGCTACATCCAGCCATTCCGAATAAATAACATTGGCCGTGCCATCATCGCCTTTAGGTCCCTGTCCTCCGGCCGGACCCGCTGGTCCCGCCGGGCCTGCGGCACCTGCCGGACCTTCTTTTGAGCAGGAGGCAAATAAAATACTTGCTGCCACAAATGCAATGGCAGCTATTTGGAAAGTCAATTTTTTCATAAC
>CAMPJQ010000468.1 GCA_946886925.1 uncultured Terrimonas sp. | reverse complement strand
GTTAAATGTTTCAGGTTCAAATGAAGAAACCAATTGTGCAAGTGAGATTCCGGTATTATCGAGTTCGGTTATGAGTTCTTTATTCATAATTAATGTTTTTAAATGACCGCCTTATGAATACTATTGTTGCCGGCAAAAGGAATTTCATCAGGCAATATTTCAGCATCAAATCCAAGACCCTTTAAAATATCTATGAGGAAAGCGGATTGTATTGTTTCTGTTATACATATCACACGAAGAATCCGATCACAATCCTCAAGATCGAAATTGGCCTGGTAGTTTAAAAAAGACCGGTGTATCTGATCAATCAGCATACTGGCATCATGCCGGTTGTGTACGTTGGTTTTGAACACTTCTATCATTAAGACAAACCTACTGCCCCTGAAGCAACAACTGCGGGGGTTAATACGGCAATTTCGGGGGTTGATTGCGACAAAAGAATGTTTTACATTTACCCTATGAAACGCCGGGGTAAAGAACTTTCACACACGGGAATGTACAGGGGCGCCCCTTCCACCAAAAAATAAAAAACAAAAAAATATAAGGATGAAAAATGTATCCATTCTTGTTCCTTTAGGACACAGCAGCTTACCCAATATTGACGGCACGCACCAGATACTTTCCGAAGCCAATGGTTTTCTCATTGCAACCGGGAAATCTCCTATGTTTAATATCAAACTGGTAGGGCTTTCTAAGGAAACAAGCCAGCGTAACGGATTGTATACGGTGAGCCCTGATTGTTTAATTGACGAGGTATCAAAAACAGACCTTATCATTGTTCCTGCTATGCATGGCGATCTGGAAAAAGCGCTCGAACTCAATAAAGCCTTTATACCGTGGATCCTGCAGCAATACAGCATGGGAGCGGAAATCGCCAGTTTTTGTATTGGCGCTTTTTTCCTGGCATCTACAGGATTGTTAAAAGGAAAACAATGCGCTACGCATTGGCAATTGGCCAATCAGTTCAGAAGCATGTTTCCTGATGTGAATTTGGTAGATGATAAGATTATGACAGAGGCCGATGGGATTTATACAAGTGGCGGCGCCTATTCATTTTTAAACCTGCTGCTGTATCTTATTGAAAAATATGCAGGGCGGGATGTCGCCATCCTCATTTCCAAAGCATTTATGATTGATATAGACCGGTACAGCCAATCGCCATTTATCATATTTGAAGGACAGAAAGCGCATAAAGATGAGCCTGTGAAAAAAGCCCAGGAGTTTATTGAGAAAAATTTCGAGGAAAAAATAACTGTTGACCAGTTAGCATCGATGTTTGCACTGGGCCGCAGAAGTTTGGAACGCAGATTTAAAAAAGCTACCAGCAATACGGTTACGGAATACATCCAAAGAGTAAAAATCGAAGCTGCAAAAAAAGACCTGGAAACCGGCCGTAAAAACATTAATGAGGTGATGTATGAAGTAGGCTATAACGATGTGAAAGCCTTCAGAACAACATTCAGAAAAGTCACCGGGTTATCGCCGGTTGAATATAAAAACAAATACAATAAGGAAGTATTGACGGCATAGTAAAGACCTTCATCTTGTTTTGATCTTGGTAAACTGACCGCTCCGTCTGTTCCGCAGACATGGAATTCAAACGTGCATGTAAAAATCCGACAGCACATTTATTTTTTTCATCCATTGGTACAGCCCATTTGGCTACTGGTAAAGATTAACTACGAGCCCGTTCGTTTTTAATTCAGCTTTGCGGAGGTATTATTGCATGAAGCAAAGGGCAAAAAATTAACGTTTTAGTTTTTCTCATGTTAACCACGGGCCGGTATTCTTGCCGGCCCTTTTTATCACACGCCTATGCATATAACTTACCGGTGTAGTGCTTCCAGCAATTTCAGGTGGAGTTTTATATTTTTTAAAGTGCTTTGCTTTAAAAAATATTTAAGATGCTTAAAAAAGTGACTATAGTCGTAGTACCCATACAACCGGAAATTGAAATCTGAGGGAGCGTTTGCAAGCTGGGCTGTAGCTTTCCTGATCCGCATTACCTGCAAGGCCTGCTTGCTGCTGATGCCTGTACATTGATCGAAATAACGCTGCAGGGTACGTGCCGAAAGCCGGTATTGTGCAGATAACTCATTTATCGTAACGGAGAACCGGTTTTGTTGAAAACAATCCTCCAGTATTTCACTTACAACTGTTACGGGATGAAGAGAACGGTTATAACTATTGAGCAGCGAAAAAAAATAACCGGATAACATGGTTATTCGTTCTGTGAAAGAGGCAGCTTTTTTTACACTGTCTATTAATGATTCGGACAGCAGGTAGCTTAAAGGGAAAATATATCCCCGGTATTCAGAGAAGTCAATTTTCTTTTCAAGCATAACCGGCGATACCCTGAACTTAATTCCAAACATATGATTGCCCGGCTGGTGAAAACATTCGATGGCATTATAACGGGGAAGGAACCCGTCTGTTTTCATCCTGAATTGCTTGTCGCCCACCTGCATAGTAAAAGGAGTACCGAGGTTAATGATGTAGGTATAGCCAATATTTGGGAACTGGGCATCGGAAAAGCCTGTGGGATATTTTTCCCAAAGATGACTGAACTTCGTTTCCCAGAAGAAATCAATGAATTGTTCCAGTCCCGCAGGCGGAGGTATGCGATAATAACTTTCCTCAAAATGGTCAATATCAAAAAATTCGAGGTGCTGCATTGTGCCTGAAGTTAAGCGCCCTGCAGCGAAGAAAGGCAATGAATTACACGAATGGCCGCAGGAGATATCCAAACGATATTTTATCGTTGGCACAACATTGCCGGCAAAATGTGCCGGTACTTTAAATGCCAGGATAAAAAATTATTAAACATTCATTCCTTCCTGCGAACTTCCCGGCATACTTACAAAAGCTTCAGCAGCTTTCCCCCTAATGGGTAGCCCCCTTTAAGCTCCTCCATAATGTTGTGATTATTATTGTTGGAAAAACCGTTTGCCGGTAATCGTCTAATCCATGTCCTGCTGAATCGCCTTCAAATCCATATAAATGGTTTCCCAGAGGTGCCCGTCCAGATCCTGGAAGCCGTGGCCGTACATCCATCCCTGGTCCTGTTTCTGATTTGGGATTGTTGCTCCTGCTTTCAGCGCCTTGCTTACCAGCTCGTCTACTTCTTCCCTGCTGTTGGCCGATAATGCCAGGATGGCTTCTGTACTTTTGGTTGCATCCGCAACTTGTTTTTTAGTAAATGTTTTAAAGAATTTTTCTACCAGCAGCATTACAAATATATCCTCGCTCACAATCATGCATGCGCCCTGGTTGTTGGTAAAATGCGTATTAAAACTAAACCCCAGTTGGGTAAAAAAATCTATGGACCTGTTGATATCTTTTACGGGTAAATTCACAAATATTTTGGTTGACATGGTTGGGTTTATTTTGGTTTAATTGTACTTCATTCCCGGATAACCCAAAAGCCTCCGCCATAAAGCGATTTGTCCTATACAATTGGCTTCACGATAAGTACAGAAAGTAATG
>CAMPJQ010000467.1 GCA_946886925.1 uncultured Terrimonas sp. | reverse complement strand
GCTTAGTACCGTTGTTATAGGCTTAATGGATACCCGTTATGAATTAAGTGCTAACTGGAAAGATCATTATGACGGACCTTTGCCAACACGTGAAGATCTTTATAAGGAAGAAGATTCTTCTGCGTTAATATATCTTAAGCTACGGAAAATAAAAAGACTGATAGCGGAAAACCAGCGCGACCTGGAGCAGACGGATTCGACAGAAGAACAACTTACTTTGATGCAAACACATCTGCATTTTAAACAACTTGAAAAAACGCTTACATCAGCGTATGAAACCGTCATTTTTAAATAGCAGCATATCCGGGTGGTCACAGAGATGTAATAATAGAACTAACAATAATCTGTGAAAATTATCCGGTGCTGAGCGAAAAAAATTGTTGCTTATTTTCCTCCTGCAACACTTGCGGTTCTCCCGGAAGAAGCATAACGGCTTGTTCCGGTTTTGGTTTGAACTGTGATTAACACAGTATTTTTATCTTTCTTAATGAGCGGTGTTAATTCCTTAATAGCAGACGCAGGTCTGCAACTCTTAAACCGCAGAGCAGTCCAAACATGGTCGAGTGTTACCTGGTATTCGCTTTCAAAGCCATTTTGATAGAGCATTTTCCAACTGCAATCCCTGTTCAGATCGCTCACAATTTTAGATGTGGTTTTGGGATAGGCTATCCATAATTTCCCATCTTCATCCAGTGCGGGTAATACTTCCTTTAATATGCCATTTAACTGCGTTTCATTAATAGCAAATACCAATGCAAAATCTATACGTCTTGACTTAAGCAAAGGAGTAACATTTTTGGCAAATGCAATCTTGGCAAATTGTTTTTCGATGGAAGAAGGTAATCCCTGAATGAGTAAATTCTTTTCTTCAGTAAGTTGAAGTTTTTCAAACATCGTCTGCATCATGCTTCAACACAATTTTTAATTGTTGCAAAAAGAGTTGCAAGATAATAAAATTATGCTGTACGACCAACTTTTGCATCAAATAGTCGCAAAAAGCAAAGGGATATGCAAAAAATGTAGCAGAAGAAATTCTGTATACGGTTTATTTTACAGGCTTATAATATTTCATTGCGTCTTCTGCATAGCGCTTAACTTTAGCAATACGGGTTTCGTCGGAAGGATGGGTACTTAAAAATTCAGGTGGCTTTTGTCCGCCTCCTGCTTTTGCCATTCTTTCCCAGAACGGCACTGCCTCCTTGGGATTATATCCCGCCATTGCCGCAAAAATTAGCCCGTATTGGTCGGCCTCTAATTCCTGCTTGCGTGAATTGGGTAATAACACACCAATTTGAGCTCCGGGTGCATACACCATATTAAAGATATTATTTACTGTGGGATTACCGGAAGTTAATACACTGCCTACAGTACCTAGCCCTTCTGCAAGAAGGCCCTGGCTCATCCTTTCATTGCCATGTTGTGCTATAGCATGCGCAATTTCATGTCCCATAACTACGGCTAATGCCGCTTCATTTTGGGTAACAGGAAGTATGCCTGTATATACCACTACTTTTCCGCCGGGCATACACCAAGCATTTACATCTTTTGAATCTACAAGATTGAACTCCCATTGATAACCTTGTAAAATATCGCCTTTGTTTTCAGCAGTATAATATTGGGTGATGGCTTTTGAAATGCGATTACCTACCCGTTTAACCATTTCAGCATCTTTACTTACCGAACTGCTTACAATTTTATTCTGTGAAAGAAAAGTTTGGTATTCTGATTTGGCCATAGACTGCAACTCCGCTTCCGGTAATAATTGCAACTGGTTTCTTCCCGTAATGGCGTTTCGGCTACAGGAAACAGTTAAAAAGGCCAAACCTGCAATAAAAAATAATTTTAAACGCATGTGCTTTTGATTTGAATCTGTATTGTTAGCTAATATGATACAATTGGTATAATTCAATTGTCATACCAAAAATAATGTGATGTGTTATTTTTTTAACCGGGGACGAAAAAATCAAGTCAGCGCCTTATTTTTCTGCGATCGCGATACTTTAATATTGGCGCCTTGTTTTCGCTTCCTTTTAGGAGTCTGGAAATGTTTTTTTGATGCGTAAGAATAACCAGCAATGCCACTACTACAGCAAAAATACGATAGGCGTGATTATCTACATTAAATATAACTAGGATGAATACCGGAAATGCCAGGCTGGCCAAAATAGAACTGAGCGATACAAAACGGGTAAGAAATAATACAAGTGAGAAAACGCCTATACAACATAAAGCTGTCCATGGAGAAATGCCAAGTACCAGCCCGAATAATGTAGCAACACCCTTTCCGCCCCTGAATTGAGCCCATATGGGGTATATATGACCCAGAACAGCACACAATCCCAATCCTATCTGAAAATTCGTTCTTGCAAACTCATCAACAACATAAAAAGGCAACAGGTAAGCCAGTTTTACCGCGGCAAACCCTTTTATCATATCTACGATCATTACAACGGTGCCCCATTTATATCCAAGTACCCTGTAAGTATTGGTAGCCCCCGCATTTCCACTACCATAATCTCTTATATCAATATTAAAGAAGTATCTGCTCACCCACACGGCTGTAGGAACAGAGCCTATAAGGTATGCTAATATTACCAGTGTAAGTTCGTTCATCAGATATCAGGTTGAAGTAAGGTTGCAAATATATGTTTTTTTTTACAACTAAAGGTCTCTTTTAAACAATAGCTTCCTTCGTAAACGACATACAAAGCCAATTATTTTTCTGCCGTATACTATCTGTTAAAAATGAGTGGCTGAAGGCTAATGACTCTACTTCGTTCTTGTCTTCCTGCAATATACCGCTTATAATCAACAAGCCACCATTATTTAGATTTAGATGAAAACTTTCCATATTGGCAAGAATAACACGAAGATTAACATTGGCAAGTATCATATCCCATTTTTCTCCAACAGGAAAATGATCTTCTTTTATAAGCTGTATTTTCCTGCATTTGTTTCTTTCAATATTTTCTGAGGCATTTTCAATGCTCCAGTCATCGTAATCAATAGCCAGTACTATTTCTGCATCCATTTTTTCGGCAAGAATGGCTAATATGCCTGTACCAGTTCCAAAATCCGCCAGCTTTTTTCCGCCGCAACCGTACTGTTGCAAACTTTCAAGCATTAAACAGGTGGTGGCATGATGCCCGGTGCCAAAGCTCATTTTTGGGGTAATTACAATTTCATAGGCAACGTCCTTTATACTTTCATGAAAATTAGCTCTTATGGCAACAAAATTTTCAATGATTACCGGGTTAAAACTATTTTCCCAAATTGAATTCCAGTTTTCATTTTTAATAACAGATACAGAATATTTGCTACCTGGCTGCATTAATTGATTAAATACGGCTTGATCGTACTTTGCTTCAGGAATATATGCTTTTACAAAGCCCTCTCCTTCTTCAAATCCTTCTGCTTCTATGGCATCGTTCAAACGGGCAATCAATATTTCACTTTGCTCACTGCTTTCTACCTCAAATGTTATTT
>CAMPJQ010000466.1 GCA_946886925.1 uncultured Terrimonas sp. | reverse complement strand
CCTCCATATTCAATAAAACCTCCTATATTATGAATGGTTTGTTTAGTGCTGCCAGACAGTGGCGATCCGGGATCGCAGGGAAATAAAGCCGAAACCAGGTATCCCGCTCCAAGGCAAATTGAAAGCCCTCTTATATTTGCATTGTCGCTAGTTAACAACCCAATTAAAATCAGCAGCAGCCCTGCAGGCAAAAACAACCCCAGGTTTGCAGCCCTGTTGTTAACCGCACCATCTTCCCCCAGTTCACTGATGGTATGTTTGAGATGACTGTAATGCGGACTTTTGAAAGCAAAATAAATAATGCCCGCAACAAGAAAGATAATTATAGCATACAGCAGAACAATAATCAATACAAAAGTTTTAATATTGAAACTAAACTAATAAAAGATTGCTACTGCGCAGGCAATGACATTTATATCCCGTATATTTCTTCCACCATTATTCATCCAGAAATTCATCAATATCCCGGCGCTCTTTTTTAGTAGGTCTTCCTACTTTACTCAGGCGCTTACCTGTATGAAAACTTGATGCCTGGTATTGCAATCTTTCTATTTCCTCCGCGGGGGTAATATCTATATAATATTTAACCGCTTCGCTGTATTGCACACGGTTATGCAATAATCCTGTTACTTTAATACGCCAGCGTTTGGCTTCGGTTTTTATTTCGTATTCATCATCCATATGTACACTGCGTGACGGCTTTACCGAATCGCCGTTATATTTTACCTTTCCTTTATCACAGGCTTCTGAAGCTATACTGCGTGTTTTAAAAATCCGGATAGCCCAGAGATATTTGTCTAAGCGTAGTTTTTCTTTAACATCATTCATAATCATTCTTTCATTTCACTATTGCAATTTACACCATAGTTTTTATGTGAAACAGTTAATAAGTATTCGGATTTGCCATATTCAGTTGCATCCCGCACTTCACCATTTATCAAATCTTTGTTCATCGTAAGCATTTCTCTTTTAAATTTACCATTAAATCATTTTTCCACTATGAGATACCATGCTTGCATTACGAGAAGTATTATCATTATTTATTTTGTATGTCAGGCATTTGTAGGACTGGCCCAGTTCAAGCCTGAAAAGGTAAACTGGACAGCCGATGGAACCGGGTTGTATGAAATACAGGATAATATGCTTCTTCGTATAAATCCTTTATCTGCGCAACAGGTTACTGTGCTGGCTACTGCTGCACAACTTACACCCCAGGGAAATGATAAGCCCCTGAAAATAGCCGACTTTGAGATCAGCACGGATGATAATATCCTTCTCATCTTCACCAATACAGCAAAAGTATGGCGTTATAATACAAGAGGCGATTACTGGCTGCTGAACAGGGGCACAGGACAATTAAAACAAATTGGTAAAGATAAACCTGGTCAATCCCTGATGTATGCCAAACTCTCGCCAGATGGCAAAAAAGTTGGGTATGTGAGTGACCGTAATATTTATGCAGAAGATATTGCTTCCGGAGAAACCATTGCATTAACAACTGATGGCAACCGCCAGCTTATCAATGGCACTTTCGACTGGGTATACGAAGAAGAGTTTGGCTGCCGGGATGGTTTCAGGTGGAGCAGCGATAGTAAGAACATCGCGTACTGGCAGGTAGATGCCCGTGATACGCGTGATTATTTAATGCTGAATACTACAGACTCTATTTATTCATTTGTTGTTCCTGTTGAATACCCCAAAGTAGGACAATCCCCATCATCGGTTCGTATTGGTGTGGTAAGTGCAGCAGGCGGCAATACCCGGTGGATGAGTATTCCGGGAGATCCAAAACAACATTACCTGCCCCGTATGGAATGGGCCGCAAACAATCAGTCGCTTATTGTGCAGCAATTAAACAGGAGGCAAAATGAAAGCAAGTTGTATGTATGTGATATATCGGATGCATCGGCAAAAAATATATATACCGAAACAGATAAAGCATGGATTGATATTAAATCGCGCTGGAATGACGATGACCCGCGGGGATGGGAATGGGTGAACAAGGGCGCGTCATTTTTGTGGGTAAGTGAAAAAGATGGCTGGCGTCATATTTACCGTGTTAGCAGGGATGGTAAAAAGGAAACATTGCTAACGAAAGGCAATTACGATATAGAAACGATCAGCGCTATTGATGAAAAAAATAATTATGCATATTTTATCGCATCTCCTGAAAGCGCTATAGAACGTTACCTGTATCGCACTAAAATGGATGGAAAAGGCAAACTGGAAATGGTATCCTCAACCACCCTGAAGGGAACACATGCTTATGAAATTTCTCCGGGCGCTCAAATTGCCCTTCACAAATTTAATAACCGCAACACTCCTCCGGTAAGTGAATGGATCAAACTACCGGAACATACGCCTTTGCAGAAAAACCAAAGCATTGCAACGCGCATTAAAACGGTGGACAGGAAAAACCTTGAATTTTTTACCATCACTACAGAAGATAATGTAACGATGGATGGATGGATGGTAAAGCCCGAGAACTTTGACTCGTCTAAAAAATATCCCATACTGCTGTACGTGTATGGAGAGCCTGGCAATACCACGGTTGAAGATGAATTTAAAGTGGGAAGATGTGTTAATTTTCTCGGCGATCTTTCTAAAAGCGGCTACTTCTATGTATCCTTTAATAACCGGGGCACACCAACATTAAAAGGATCAGCATGGCGTAAGTCTATTTACCGCGATATTGGCGGCATCAATATCCGCGATCAGGCCATGGCTATGAAAAAACTATTGGCACAACATTCTTATTTAGATACAGCCCGTGTAGCAAGCTGGGGATGGAGCGGTGGAGGTTCAACTACATTAAATTTACTCTTTCAGTATCCTGATATTTTTAAAACAGGTATCGCGGTTGCCGCAGTAGCCAACCAACTTACTTACGACAATATTTACCAGGAACGGTACATGGGACCGCCCCAGGAAACCAAAGAAGACTATATCAGAGGGTCGCCCGTAACCTATGCCAAAAACCTTCGTGGAAATTTATTGTACATACATGGTACGGGCGATGATAATGTACATTATCAGAATGCGGAAATGTTGCTGAATGAACTTATTAAATACAATAAGCAATTCCAGTTTATGTCGTATCCAAACAGAACACACAGTATCGGCGAAGGAGAAGGAACTACCAAACACTTACGAACCTTATTTACCAATTACCTGCTGAAATATTGCCCGCCGGGAGGAAGATAGGATTTCTGATTTGAAACTTATCTGCCCGGCCGACAGGTCTGGTTTCTTAGTGCTTTGCATTCTCTTCGGATTTCGAAATTCATTATTCGGATTGTTTGTGTCCGTTTTTGCTTTACACTCAGGTGCGGCCTTGCCCTTCTGCATCGGGTACCGATTCCATCATTGCATACTGTTCGGATTCCGGTTTATCGGTTCGAATTTAAAATTTGATTTTTAATTGGTTCTCGTTATTTGCTTTTTGGTGCTTCTTTTCAAATTATTGCTTGCTTCCCTCTCAATATTTCACCCTCAGAC
>CAMPJQ010000465.1 GCA_946886925.1 uncultured Terrimonas sp. | reverse complement strand
AGCGATTAAATGCAAACGACATTGATAATATATCTGTTTTGAAAGATGCATCAGCAGCCATTTACGGTGTACGCTCTGCCAACGGGGTGGTTCTGATTACTACTAAAAGGGGAAAAAATAATGAGAGCGTTTTATCTTACGATGGAGGCTTTACCTGGCAGTTCCCCTCCGGCTTACCCAAAACAGTTGATATTTACCAATATATGACGCTCCGCAATGAAGCGGCGATGCATAATATTAATGGCGGCACGCCTGTATATAACGATGACATGTTTGAAGATTACCGGAACGGCACAAGAAAAAGTTACGACTGGTACCCGCTGGTATGGGCCGATTATGCCCCACAAACACAACATAATTTAAGTATTACAGGCGGTAACGATAAAATTCAATATTATGTTGGAGGCGGATACATGAGCCAGGGAAGTTTTTTTAAAACAAACGATCTCAACTATAATAAGTATAATCTCCGCACAAGTATTACTGCAAAAATAGCAAAGCGGTTTACACTGAACGCAAACATTAACCTGGTTACAGAAACCACCAATCAGCCCTACCAGAGCGCATGGTGGATCATCAGGTCGTTCTGGCGCCAGGGTCCGCAAATCCCTGCTTATGCAAACGACGATCCGGCCAGGCCCTATCACGGTTTGATAGAAGGCGATAATCCTATATCTTTTATGGATAAAGATATCAGCGGATACCGCGTGTTTAAAAATAGCTGGATACAACCTGTGCTGAGCCTTCAATACGATATCCCGGCGATACCGGGTTTATATGCAAAAACCCTGCTTAGCTATGATTACTCCCTATCCAACAGGAACTATTTTCAGCAAGAGTACCAGCAATATCGTTACGACGAAGCTTCGCAAACTTATACATCCTTCAGCAGGCAATCTCCCAACAGGGTAACACGTGAAGCTTATTTTTATTCACAGCTTTTAAGTCAAACATCATTCAACTACAGCAATAATTTTGCAGGCGCACATAAAGTTGACGCTGCGCTTATTTGGGAAGCACAAAAGAGAGAAGGGGATAATCTTATCGCGCAAAGAGATCTGGCGCTGCCACTACCTTACTTATTTGCGGGTGTTCCATTGAACCAGGCGGGAAGAATGAATACGGGATCAGGTGATCTTTATGAAAATACGAACATGGCATTGGCCGGAAGGCTTAACTATGGGTTTCAGGGTAAATACCTCGCGGAATTTTTATTCAGATACGACGGAACATCAAAATTCGGCAATGGATATCGCTGGGGATTCTTTCCCGGAGGTTCAGTAGGATGGCGTATTTCAGAAGAAAATTTTTTCAGGAATTCCAGTGCGCTGTCGTTTGTACAACAGTTAAAACTGCGTGCCTCTTATGGCATTACAGGTGATGATGGTGCTGTTGATTACCAGTGGGCAAGTGGTTACAATTATCCAACAGGTTCCAGTTCCAGGAACTTTACCGGCGGATATGTATTTGATGGGAACTTTATTGCCAGCGCAAGCAATAAAGGAATCATTAACCCTGCCATTACATGGTTTACTTCACGCACTTTTGATATAGGGTTGGATTTTGTAGGCTGGAACGGTTTGCTTGGTGTTACGGCCGACTATTTTGTAAGAAGACGGGAAGGCCTGCTTGCACAAAGAAATGGCGGTATCCCCACAGTTGTAGGCGCAGCGCTTCCACAGGAGAATTTGAACAGCGATGTTACTTATGGATATGATTTTGAGGTTACACACAACAATAACATTGGCGCGCTTGCTTATAGCCTTAAAGGAATTTTTTCATATGCGCGGGTGAAAGCCTTGTATGTTGAAAGAGGCGCGAACGGAAGCTCTTACTGGAACTGGAGAAACAATCAAAACGACCGTCTTCAGAATGTATGGTGGGGATATACCGGCAATGGCAGGTATGAATCCTGGGATGACATCTGGAACAGTCCGGTATACACAGGACGGGGAACCCTGCCCGGAGATTACCGTTACGAAGACTGGAATGGCGATGGCGAAATTAATGATTTAGACCGGCATCCTTTTCAGCTAAGCTCCACGCCCTGGATCAATTATGGTCTCTCAGCCAATGTCTCTTATAAAGGAATTGATTTATTCGTTTTGTTTCAGGGCTCTGCGCTCTCAACCGTTCAATATGTTGAACAATTGTATATGCCATTATGGGGCAATAGTGAATCGGGCGCCATGGTGCAGTTTATGGATCGCTGGCATCCTAAAGATCCTGCGGCAGACCCTTATGACCCCGCCACAGAATGGGTACCGGGATATTATGGCTATACCGGATCACTGGCCGATGTATCTTCTTCTTATAATTCTGTGAACGGCGCCTATTTAAGATTAAAAACCATTGAGCTGGGATATACATTGCCGGAAGCCTGGACCAAAAGAGCAGGAATAAAGAATACGCGTTTTTATGTTAACGCATATAATTTATTAACCGCAACTAAGGTAAAGTATATAGATCCTGAACATCCCAATGATACATACGGTTATTTATATCCATTGAATAAAACAGTTTCGGTAGGCTTAAATGTTACATTTTAATATGATCATCATGAAGAAATCTAAATATTATTTTCTATACATTATTTTGGGAGCTTTCTCCTTATTCAGCTCCTGCAAAAAATATCTTGATGTTCCACCTAAGAACATTGTTAATGAAGCAGACCTGTTTTCCAACTCAAAGGGAATGCAGCTTTACCTGTCGAGAATGTACAGCCAGATGCCATTTGAAGATTTTAAATATTCTCCTGCAAGGCAATTCTTTGACGACTGGTTGGTAACACCCGGCACAAACGAAGGCTCATCGCTTGGAAGAGACGCGGGTGAAGCCATGACCTCCGAAGGATGGGCACGTAATGGAGCCTATTGGGGACGTGCATTTAATTTGCTCAGAGATGCCAATAATCTTTTAGAGAAGTTGCCTGCTTATAAAGATAACTTTAACGAAACAGAATATACCCAATATATCGGTGAAGCCTATTTTACAAGGGCGATGGTGTTTTATGCATTGGCAAAAAGATATGGAGGAGTGCCATTGGTTACCACATTGCTTCAATACCCTGAAAAAGATGCCACCGCTTTGGAAGTTCCCCGTGCAACTGAAGAGGAAACATGGAATCAGGTACTTGCAGATTTTGATATGGCTGTGGCTAACCTGTTTGAAACCAGCCCTGTTAAAGGTTATGCGAATAAATATGTTGCATTGGCTTTTAAATCGGAGGCGATGCTGTTTGCCGGCAGCGTTGCGAAATACAATACGATAACAGGCTTCGGACAAAAAACCAAAGTGCGTGTAATCGGGTTTGACCCCGCTACCGCTGCTGCCGCTTCAGCAAAATATTTTAGCGAGGCGTATACATCGGCAAATAGTATTATTAAAGCAGGAAAATATTCTCTTTACAAAAAGAAATGGTCGGCAGGCGACAAAGAGGGCCAGTATCAAAATATGGTTGATATGTTTTTTGACGCGTCGAGCCCTGAAAATATTTATACGAAAGAC
>CAMPJQ010000464.1 GCA_946886925.1 uncultured Terrimonas sp. | reverse complement strand
GTTGCGGCGTCCATCCCAACTTTGCTGCGGCTGTTTTGTTTACCAGCACCGCATTGGTAGTATCTGTTGGAAACGCTGCCGAAAAATCTCTGCCTGCGATAATTTTTAATCCCAGTGTTTTTACAAAATCAAAATCTGCAAATTCTGTTCTTGCATTCCACCGTTCGCTATGCCCCTCCACATCAAACACATGTCCGTCGAAAAAGCCGCCAGGCTGGCCCGACATGCACGACACAGACTGAACAGCGCTTTGATTTTGCAGACCGGTTTTAAAAACGTTCATATTGCGGTTAATATCACCATTATCAACAGGCACGATCACGGTTTGCTCTTTGTTATAGCCGAGCTGTTTGTTCTTAACATAATGCATTTGCCTGGTAATGATAATGGTGCCAACAATAAGAAATACTGAAATGCTGAATTGTACTACCACCAATACCTGCCTGAATGATGCACCGCCTTTACCCAATCTAAATTTGCCTTTCAGAGTTTGTACGGGTGAAAACGCCGATAAGAAAAATGCGGGATAGCTGCCTGCCAGAAACCCAACGACAATGACAATGCCGATAAGGAACAGCCAGATGGATAACGCATTCCATGAAACGGCTAACGTGTAACCCAGTAACTGGTTATACCAGGGCATTACCGTTAACAACAGACCCACAGAAAGTATACAGGAGATGGTGGTAAGTAAAGCAGATTCTCCGATAAACTGCCAGATCAGATTATTGCGCAAGGCGCCCAATACTTTGCGCAGGCCAACTTCCTTTGAGCGATCCGCTGCGCGGATAGTGGAAAGGTTCATAAAATTGATACAGGCAATTAGAAGAATAAGGATGGCGATAGAAAGAAAATTGTATACCACCGTTCTATCGCCATGCTTAACAACGCCGCCGAATTCAGCAGGTGGTTCAAAATAAATATCTTTTAGTGGTGTAAGTGAAAGCGTCCAGTGAAATCCATATTTGCGCAAATCGCTGCCTAAGTATTTTTCAATGAAACCGGGAAACTGTTTTTCCATCTGTAATTTCGTTATACCCGGTAACAGTTTTATGTAAGTATAAATGCCATTATTGATCCAGGTGGTCATCCAGGTCCTGTCTTTATAATTTTCAAGCGGGATCACAAGTTCAAATTCAAGATGCGAGTTGGATGGAACGTCTTTTGCAATGCCGGTTACTTTGAGGGGAATATCTTTATCTAGCAAAACTGTTTTCCCGAAAGCATTGTCAATGCTTCCGAAATATTTTTTTGCAGTTGTTTCCGTTAATACAACGCTATGAGGGTCCTGTAATACGGTTCGCGCATTGCCTTTCAGTAAAGGAAAAGAAAAGAAACTGAAAAAATTACTGTCTGCATCAATTATTTTCTTTTCATGAAAAGACCGGTTATCAATGGTAACAAGATTGTCATTTTGATTGACCCGGACAACATTTTCAGCCTGGCCCTTAAAATCATTCTGTAACGCGGCGGCGTACATGCCGGACAAATAAGACACCTGTTTTGTCTGCTCATCATTCTTATAACCCCGCATCACACGATAAATGCGGTCTCCGTCTTTATGAAAATTATCTACGTTGAATTCGTTCATGATGAAAAGAAAGATCATCATGCAAACAGCAATGCCAATGGTTAATCCAAGAATGTTGATGAAGGAAAAAGTTTTGTGCTTCATCAGGTTTCTGAATGCGATCCTGAAATAATTTCTAAGCATAGAAGATGATTTCTGATTTGTTGATTTATGATTTATAAGTTGCGGGCTATGAGCTTTGAGCCCGGGCTTTCAATGTCTTATTCACAATTCGTACTATTCGCTTCGCAATGCCCTTACGGGGTTTGTTATGGCAGCTTTAACAGATTGAAAGCTGATGGTGAGAAAAGCAATTAACATTGCCACTCCTCCCGCCACCAGGAATATCCACAAGCTGATGTTAATGCGATAGGCATAATCCTGCAGCCACCGGTGAACAGCTTACCCCGCTAACGGCCATGCAATCAGGTTGGCTATCAAAACATATTTTAAAAAATCTTTGGACAGCATCAGCACAATATTTTGCAGAGATGCACCCAATACTTTTCTGATCCCTATTTCTTTTATTCTTTTTTCTGCGGAATAAGAAGCCAGTCCAAACAAACCGAGGCAGGAGATGATAATTGCCAACATGGCCAGTGTGCCTATAATGGTGCTGATTTGTGAATCGGCACGATAGATTTCCTGAAAGTGTTCATCAAGAAACTGGTAGTCAAAAGGAACACCGGGGCAGTTCTTTTGCCATACGGATTGAATAAAGGCCAATGATTCTTTAGGTTTATTGCCATTGATTTTTACAGACATATTGCTGAAGCCCCAATTGGTCATATTGAACAGGAACATCGTTTCGATTTTATGGTGCAAAGAATTAAAATTGAAATCTTTTGCTATACCAACGATCATACCTGTTGAATCGAAGCCGAATCGTCTTCCCAATAATGATGACATATCGGCTTTTGTATCATCTTTCAATAATTCTTTTGCTAACGATTCATTAATGATGTATTCCCTGCCGGTGGCTGAAGAGTTGGATAAAAAGTTTCTGCCTGCAGCAAGTTGAATTTTATATGTTGTGAGGTAATCAGGATCAACTATAAGCCGTGTTGAGGTAAGCTGTCGTAAAGGTCCGTCTCCTTTAAATTCAATACCCGATTGATCAAGGTGACTGCCAAGCACATCCTGGGAAGCAGTAACGGCCGTTATTAATGTATGTTGAAGAAGATCTTTCTTTAAAATATCAAATTTTTCCGAAGTCCTGTCACGAAGCGGAATGGTCACGATCTTTTCACGGTCAAAGCCTGTTGGCCTGTTTTTCATGTAATTCAATTGCTTCATAGCAAAAACAGTAGCTATAATAAGAAAAATGGCTGAAGCAAACTGTGTAACAACAAGTATATTTCTTAATGTTCCTTTGTTCTTACCGGTTTGAATAGAGCCTTTCAATACTTTAACAGGAAGAAAAGAAGACAAATAGGCGGCTGGATAAAGTCCGGCCATCATTCCAAGAAGAATGGTTCCGGCAACAACATACAGCGCAAGTTGCCAGTTGGTGAAAATAGAAAAATCCAATTGCCGCTGGCTTAGCTGATTTACGGAGGGTAAAAAAAGCTTTACAAGAATAATGGCAAGCAACATGGCGACAAGCGATAGCATTACAGATTCTCCGATAAATTGAATGGATAATTGCCAGCGAAATGCACCTACGGATTTTCTTATGCCTACCTCCCTTGCCCTTTCAGCAGAGCGGGCAGTAGAAAGATTCATAAAGTTTACACAGGCGATCAGCAATACCACGAGCGCAATAATAAAAAAGATATTGGTGTAATTTTTATCGAACTGCTGGTAGTTAAATTTATCCAGCCCTATATCTGTTGCGCCTGCATGCACGTCTTTTAAAGGAAGGAGGAATAACTCATAATTTTTCCAGTTATCGTTCGACATATGATTTTTAAGAAAGGCGGGGAATTTATTTTCAAGCGCAGCAATATC
>CAMPJQ010000463.1 GCA_946886925.1 uncultured Terrimonas sp. | reverse complement strand
GGCGTGTGCACGGATGTGTTGTATCCTCATCCGTGCTTGAACTTTTTGTTACTTTTTCTTTCAAGAGAAAAAGTAAAAGAAATATTGATTACCAAAGGAACAAAAAGACAACCCCTATATCTGCAGCGTTGCCTTCTCATGGACAAACTCAAGATTTTGCTCAATAATTTAGCAAACCGTATATTTGAACTCTGAACCAACTTTATAATGGAACTTATTCTATACCTGCTTGCCGGATTTGTCGTTGGCGCATCAGCCGGTTATTACCTTTTCAAATCAATGCTGCAGAAGCATTACATTGTAAAAAAAGATTTTGAAAACCTTTGCCAACAGTTCACCGAACTGCAGGTTGACCATGCCAAACGCATTAGCAAAGAAGAACTGAACCAGCAATATGTATCCAAAGCATTGTATACATCGGTACATGAAAATTTAACTGCTGCCAAAACGGAACTCGTCAAAAAACAGGAAGACGCTGCAGCACAGCAGGAAACCATTGTAAGGTTAACTGCTGAATCGGAACAAAAACTAGCCAAAGCGGAAATAGAAAAGAATTATGTGCCTAAGGAAAGCTTTGATATCATCAACCGCAAATTGCATTCGACTGAAACATCATTAACTGAAAAAGAACAAACGATCCTTGCTTTGCATACCAGGCTCACCGAGCTGGAACAAAAGGAGGAACACTTAAATGAAAAGCTGATCTTGTTTAAAACCGAAATTGAGTCGCTCCACACCCTTTCAAAAGAACAGTTCAGGAACCTGGCCACAGACATTATGAAAGAAAAGAAAGCCGAATTTGTGCAGGAAAATAAAAAAGAGCTGTCGTTTGTAATTGATCCTTTTAAAAATGACCTGAAAGCATTTAAAGAGAAAGTAGAAGCTACGCGTAAAGAAGACATTCATGATTTAACTTCTCTGAAAAAAGAATTGGAACTGTTGCAGCAATTGAATACCCAACTGAGTGATGATGCTAAAAATTTAACCTCCGCTTTAAGATCGGAAGTAAAAATGCAGGGCAACTGGGGCGAAGACAGGCTGAATATGATATTGGAAGCGGAAGGCCTGCAAAAGTACATTGACTATACAAGGGAAGAAATGCGCAGGGACAGCGATGCGGAAATAAACCGTAGACCCGATTTTATTTTGAATCTTCCCAATGGTAAACACCTGATCATAGACAGCAAGGTTTCGTTAACGGCATACGTTAATTACTTTAATGCATCAGATCCTGAAGAGAAGAAAACTTATTTAAAACAGCATCTCAGAAGTGTAAACGATCATATAGAAAAGCTGGCCGATAAAACCTACCAGTCGCTTGCAGGGCTAACCACACCCGATTATGTATTTATGTTCATGCCTGTGGAACCCGCGTTAACGCTGGCTATAAATCAAAGTCCGGAAGTGATCAATAATGCATTAAAACGAAAGATCGTTTTGATTACCCCTACCACATTGATCGCTACACTTAAAGTAGTGAAGATCATCTGGCAAAAAGAAAACCAGGTAAAGAACGTGGAAGGAATATTTAAGCAATGCGGCGCTTTATACGATAAATTTGTGGGCTTTGCGGAAGACATGCTAAAAATCAAGGCAAAACTAAAAGACACTTCCGATACCTATGATGACGCCATGAATAAACTGAAGGATGGCAAAAAAAGAGGAGATACCATTATTGGCAGGCTCGAAAAAATCAAACAACTGGAGGCCACAACCAGTAAACCCATGCCGCAGGCGCTACTAACGGAAATTGAGGTACTTGAAGAGGAGGATGATATGAAAATATCATTACCTGAAGAAATTAAAGAAGAAGATCAATAAACCGGTTTGTAATCTGATAGTGTACTATAATGAAGCTAAGGCAATCATTGAACCTGTAAATAGCGCATCTACAAATAAAATCGTGTATGGAAAACAACCGCGTTACAGCAATTGAAATAAGCAAAGCGGAGTTCACCAATATTGGTTACCAGTTAATCAACACCATTGCTGATTTTCTTGACACCATTCGCGACAAACCGGTTACTACCGGTGAAACGCCGAAACAAATACAAGATATTCTTGGCAATGCTTCTTTGCCCGAACATGGTGCAGCTGCTGCTGAACTATTTTACAAAGCCTTCGATTTGCTGCTCAACCATTCCCTGCTGAACGGCCACCCCAAATTTTTAGGGTATATCACCTCCTCCCCCACGCCCATCGGTGTACTGGCAGATGCGTTAGCGGCAGCCGTAAACGCCAATGCCGGCGCCAATATATTAAGCCCCATGGCTACTGCTATTGAAAAGCAAACGGTACAGTGGCTTGCAACATTTATAAATCTTCCGTCAACCTACGGAGGTATATTGGTGAGCGGTGGCAATATGGCCAATTTTACCGCTTTCCTTGCAGCAAGAACAGCCAAAGCTCCTTCAGATTTCAAAGAAAACGGCTTGATGAATGCACCTGGCGAAATGGTTTTATATTGTTCACAAACAACGCATACCTGGATTGAGAAAGCTGCGGTGCTGTTTGGTCATGGTTCCAAATCCATCCGATGGATACCTGCCGATGCCAGTAACAAAATGAACACCGGAATTTTATCGCAGGCAATTGAAGCCGATTTAAAAAAAGGAAAGAAGCCCTTTATGGTTGTTGGAACGGCCGGTGATGTGAGCATGGGAGTAGTAGACGATTTTGCAGCGATAGCCGCCATTTGTAAAACCTATGACCTGTGGTTTCATATAGACGGTGCATACGGTATTCCTGCAGCAGCCATTCCTGAACTTAAAGAATTGTTCAAAGGTTTTGAGGATGCGGATTCCATTGCGCTCGACCCGCATAAATGGCTGTACGCCCCGCTTGAAGTGGGCTGTACCTTAGTTAAAAATCAGCAACATTTGATGGATACCTATAGTTCACATCCTGCATATTACAACTTCAATAGTACAGGTGAAGAACCGGCTTTTAATTACTACGAATACGGACTTCAAAACTCAAGGGGGTTCAGGGCACTGAAAGTATGGATGGCATTGCAGCAGGTTGGAAGGCAGGGGTATATTAAAATGATAAGTGAGGATATAGCGTTATCGAAACTGTTGTTTGAAGAATCCCAAAAACACCCGGAGCTTGAAGCAGTAACACAGCACCTTAGCATTACCACCCTCAGGTATATTCCTCCCGGATTAAAAGAAGAAACGACAGATAAAGAAACCTATTTAAATGTGTTAAATGAAAAACTCCTGAACGCATTACAGCAGGGCGGTGAAATGTTTTTATCCAACGCGGTTGTATCCGGGAAATATTGTTTAAGAGGTTGTATTGTAAATTTCAGGACTTCGCGAAAAGACATTACAGAAATGATTGAGATCATTGTGCGGGAAGGAAGAAAGATACATGAAGTACAACATCCTTAGTATTCAATACGAAAGATAATTTATTATAGCCTTTGCCAACAAAAAGTCGTTGTTGTTCTATGCCCAGGCAAGGACCCCGTTAGCGTTCGCAAACATCCCGGGTGAAGTAATGTATTCGCGGTATCCTGCTGATGGACTCTAAATACC
>CAMPJQ010000462.1 GCA_946886925.1 uncultured Terrimonas sp. | reverse complement strand
CATTGATTATCAAAGATAAATAAGTTGTTTTTGAAAATCGCGGTGTGCGCCAATGACGATTAAGGAAATTTATAATATATCGTCCGCGGCCTTCTCCCATAAACTGTCTAACGGACTTAAGATATTGATCAATCGCTCCTTTTTTACATGCAGATACCGCTCCGTTGTCTTTATACTGAAATGCCCCAGCAGATCCTTGATGTACCGAACGTCTACGCCCTTTTCCAACAAATGCGTGGCAAAACTATGCCTCAGCCCATGAAAACTGATATGCTTTTTTATTCCCGCCTTTTCCCTGGCCAACTGAAATACTTTTTGAGCACTTTTTACACTATAAGGCGTTCCGGGTTCCACACCTTCAAATACATAAACCCTTGGCCTGGGTTTGCTGTCTTTGATATATGACCGCAGTATATCCAATACCAGCGGACTTAACATTACATACCTGTCCTTTTTTCCTTTTGCACGCTCTACAAAAATTTGCATCCGGTCGCTGTCAATATCTGCTAATTTTAACCCCACTACCTCGCTTACCCGCAGCCCGGCTCCGTAAGCCGTAAACAATATCGCCTTGTGCTTTTTGTTGCCAACGCTCGCAAATAAGCGCCTTAATTCATCTTCCCCCATCACCCGCGGAAGCTGCAGAGGTTTCTTTGGCCGGGGGATCTCCCAAAAAAACCTTTCTCTTCCCAGTACCTGCTCAAAATAAAACTTTAGAGCATTAATTCGGCTGTGTGCAGTATTTTCACCTATACCTTCCCTGCTCACAGCATAATGCATATATCTTTTTACGTCTTCTACCGACAGCTCGGTTACCGTCTTATTTTTCAATAATTTCAGCAACTGCATAAACTCGTTACGGTATGTACGTATAGTGGATTCACTGTATGATTTCAGCGCTAACTTCTGAATGAGCTTCTTTAGTTCCCCCAGGTTCTCTTCACTCAGCCTCCAAACCGCCGAATTGGGCGGTGCACTGTTTACTGTTGACATTACTTTCACCGGCCGGGACTCATTTTTCCTCTCCTTCAGGTATTTTCGTATTGCCGTGGTATCTAAAGTGGCCTTGCCGCTTACAGATTGCTGAAAGGCTTTATAGTCCGCTTCCTGCAAAGGAATATACCAGCACTTATGGGTTTTACTCCATGCGGCGCATGGCAATGCTTTTAAAATTTTATTAATGGTAATGTCTAATTCAAAATGCAGCGCTATGCATGCGTTGCCGCGATGGGTGAGTGGTGTTAGCCTGATGTTTTCCATAACCTGCCGTTAATGCATACGCCTCCTCAGCCACAGGGTTAGGTAAGAAGGGGTTAAATATTAATGCTCTCAACAAGTTAATAAATTAACTGAAACGGGTGCAAATTATTTTGTAGAATACGCTTTTATTGAGTGATCTTATGGAGCAGTAATAGTTTTCATGTATTGCAAACGGCAACAGCAATAACCTTGAATCGTTTTTATTACAGGTTGATGAAACCGGGAAAAAACAGTTTGGAAAATAAACCACAATTGACCGCAAGAAAAATTTTAGATAAATCCGGCGGTTTTAATCCCCTCCAGGCCGGAGAGTTATTGCCTGCCTGCCGGCAGGCGGTGAGGCAAAAACCAGCCGCCACCCTGCAATCGCTTAAACTTTATTCACGTAGTTTTGGATATGTTGTTGCGCCTGTGTTACTGTTTTGATTGCTTCCCTGTAAAGCATGCTGTTTCCTCTATTCAGTACTTCAAGTAGCGACATGTATTCGGAGATGTATTTTGCCGAAAAACCGTATTCAATATTAGCGATGTCGGTGCTGTTATCAATAATATCGGCATACTTGATGGTTTGCGCGTCTGCATCAATGTCTTTCAGCCTGTCGTTTTCCATCTTTTTTCTTTTCCTCCTGTTCCATGAAGGAAAAACTTCAGGGGTATAAACGTCGGTTAGTTCCTTCACCAGGTCAATTACACGCTCGGCATCGCCCTGTACAAAAATTTCGTTCAGAAATGATCTCATATCTTCCTCCGGTACCGGTGTGTCTTCAAGAACATCGTGAAGCAATGCGGCAGAGAGCAACACCTCGTCGGTACTTACTTTGTTGCAGGTTTGCATTACACGCACCACGTGATTGCTGTATGGTTCGTCTGCAAATTTCCTCCGTTGGCCCTCGTGCGCTTTCGCAGCAAAGGCCTGAACTTTTTCTATCAGTGCATTATCCATTAAATAGTTATTGATTTGTATATCCCCGGATGGCTTTTATGGTTAATGCGGTAGCCAGCCCTCCCAGAATATATAAGCCTACCGTTAATATTTTCGTTTTTGTTGTTCTCGTAACGGGTTCATCATTAAGTCCCATTGGGGCGGGCAACGAAAGTGCGCCTATGCCTGCAAGCAGGCCGTACCCGGCTCCTCTAAGCAACAGGTCTTGGTTATTTGCACCCCCAATCATGGCATAATAACCTGTGTTTGCTCCCAGGTCACTGGTCAATGTAAGTCCTGTTAAAGTATTACCTGTTGGCGGTTCAGCATCGGCATTTTGAAACACCCTGCTTACCGCTTCCTCACCTATAACATCTATCCTGGGTGCATCTTTATCAAAACGTGCAATTGCCTGGTGCGCGATATTTAAAACTACCGAGCCTGCAAATCCACCCAAAATGTTTTCTGCAATTTTCATATATCTCTGTTTAAATTTATCAATCGCAATTTGCATGCCGCCTAAATTCAGTTTACTTGCCACGGAAATTGAGGAAATTGTTGCCCATTGATTGCATTTTTTTAAAAATTTGCCGGATTACATGCTTACTGAGCCCCCCATAAGGATGTGAAATCGGCAACCGGTTAATAAAATCTACAGCCTTCATGCAGTCTCCCTCACGTAATTTTACCATTATTGGCAGAGAATATCCATATAACTCAATTGTATAGTAAGTGAAAATAATTGTATGCTAAACATTTATGCATCGGGTTCCGCACAAATACGGCTTGCTAAGAGGAAAGCCTTACTGCGCCTGTATCGTAATTTTCCCGCCGTGTAGAAAAAGAATGACCGGTCATTCATATTATGCACTATTTTTCAACAGTCCAAACCAATGTTTCTTTGTGTAACAAATCCAATGATCCTTATCCAAATCCAATAATCCAGTTAATCCGGTATCCATGATGAACATCCCGATCCTGTGAAAACCCTTGCAGAACCAGAACAACACCTGATCCAATACCCTGAGGAAGAACAGCAATGCATTTTAACCGTCCGTATAAATCATTGCAATGGTAAAACAACAGAAAATGGTGCAGCGCTTTGCGCTACTGATTAAACTGATCCCCTTCACAACCTTAATCTGATTTCCATTTTCTGTTGTTTTTATTTTTTATCCGCTTGTGTCTTCGCTTTTTATTTTCAAACCTTTACCTTGTTGTTTCGCATAGCATTATTGTGATTTAATTTTTTGTGTTAAGCAACAGCAGTTGAGAACTGCAGCCATGGTGAAGCAGCGATAGGTCAGGCTCTTTGCCTGTTTATCAGGATAATAGCTGAAAATACAGTAACAACATAGCTAAATCAAGG